>JBBSHA010000191.1:0-4918 GCA_038253595.1 Candidatus Dormibacterales bacterium | reverse complement strand
GCCGCGGCGGAGACGTCGATCCCACTCTGGATGAGGTCTTCATCGACGCCACCGGCCGGACGCGGCAGCGACTTGATGGCGAGGTTCAGGACGTGTCCCGGTGACCGCGATCCGCCAGGCGGGCCTTCTCGGCGTCCGGTCGATACGCGAAATGCTTCGGACGCCCGAGGCCCTGATCCCGACGATATTCATCCCTCTCTTCTTCCTGGTCGTCAACGTCGGCCAGGTTGGCAAGATCTTCACCGGAGGGACCCCGTTCCTCAAGGGCCAGGGCTACGCCGCCTTCCAGCTGCCGAGCTCGCTGCTGCTTGCCGCCTCCTTTGGGAGCGCCGCCCTCTATCTGATCGAGGACATCGACGGCGGCTACTTCGACAAGTTGCGCGCCACGCCGGTGTCACGAAGTGCGCTGGTAGTCGGTCGTCTTCTCGCCGAGGGACTGAAGAGCACGGTCATAACCGCCGTGCTGACCGCGGCCGCGGTGCCGTTGGGCATATCCATCGCCAGTGGTCCTCTGGGGCTGCTGCTCCTGCTGACCATCACCGCCCTGTGGGCCGTGACGTTCGCCGGGTTCATGCAGCTGATCGCGCTCAAGACGCGAAGCGCCGCGGCGACCAACTCTGCCGGCCTCGTGTTCTTTCCTCTCCTGTTCCTCACCCCGAACTTCGTGCCCCGGGAGCTTCTGACCCGTCCCATGGAGATCGCCGCAACCTTCAACCCGGTCACCTACATCATGGAAGCCCTGCGCTCACTCATCCTCGAAGGGTTCAATTGGGCTGCGATCGGCCGTGGCTTCCTCGTGCTGGGAGTCCTGGGCGCGCTGATGCTGGCCCTCAATGTCCGGTTCATCAACCACTACGACTGACCGCGAGGTTCTTGAGCGCAACCCCTTCCCGAGCGTCAGGCGAACGTTTGTGCGTGAAAATTGCCACCGGAAACGACATATGAGGGCAAAGATTCAGTACCCGGTACTTAACTATCGACGTTTCCGGCCCGTCATCCTGTTGGCATGATCAGTAGAGAGACGTGTTCCTGTGGCGGGGGCCTCCCCGCCGAGGCGGCCGGATCGACCGCTGAACCCTTTCTCGACCCCATGGCCGGCGAGACCGCCCAGGGGCTTGGGATGCCGAACGCCGAAGTGGGGGGTTCCGACGAGGAGGAGGCCTACGTACCAGTGTGACGAAGCGGTATCGGGCCGCGGCATTTTGATTCAGGCCGCGATACTGTGAAGGAGCATCGCCAGGGTGGGGACCCTCTGACCGGTTGCGGGTGGAGGAGGGGGCGTAACGAGAACGCTCCGAGAGGCGGGGAAGGGATGCAACACGCCAAAGATATCGGAGACAGAGCATGGCAGCACTGAAGCGAGGATCGAAGGAGCGCACGCCCAAGGAAGCCAAGGGCGCGGGCAAGGGCAATGGGGTGGTGCGGGCGCTGGTCGCCACCGTGCTGCTGCTCTTCGCCGGCCTGGTGTTCTCGCTCAGGTACGTGTACACGTCACCGACGCCGGGTGATCAGGTCAGCCTGGACGCCCTGGCTCGCCTGAGCGACAAGGGCCAGGTGATCTCGGCCAAGTTCCTGGATGAGGATGCCACCGCCACCGGCGACTATTGCACGGTGCCCCTGACCGGCAGGGTGTGCGCGCCCGGCCCCAAGGGCGGCGAGAAGAAGCAGTTCTGGACCACCTATCCGCACAGTGACGCCACCACCGCGGCGCTGATCTCGAGCCTCAGCAAGCACGCCCTGGTGACCGTCGACGCCCAGTCGGACAAGGCGCTGCTGCGCTTCTTCGCCCAGTTCCTGCTGCCCCTGCTCATCCTCGCCAACCTGTTCGGGATCATCTTCCTGGCCCGTGGCAAGTCGTCAGGGCTGTCGGACATCGCCGGATTCGGCGGGATGCGCCGGGGCCGCCAGCGCGAGAAGCAGACGGACACGACGGTGACCTTTGCCAGTGTGGCGGGCGCCGATGAGGCTGTGGCCGAGCTCCGCGAGGTCAAGGACTACCTGACCGACCCCGACCGCTACAAGGCCTTCGGTGCCCAGCCGCCCAAGGGCGTGCTCCTCTTCGGCGCCCCCGGCTGCGGCAAGACGCTGCTGGCCCGGGCCGTGGCCGGGGAGTCCAAGGTCCCCTTCTTCTCGATCTCGGGCGCCGAGTTCGTCGAGTCCCTGGTGGGCGTGGGAGCCGCCCGGGTGCGGGACCTCTTCCGCCTGGTCCGGGAGGTGGCGCCGGCGATCGTCTTCATCGACGAGCTGGATGCCGCCGGCCGCCGGCGGACGGGGGAGGGCGCCTCGGGAGGAGAGCGCGAGCAGACCCTCAACCAGCTGCTGGTGGAGATGGACGGCTTCGAGGTCAGCGCGGGCATCGTGGTGATGGGGGCCACCAACCGGCCCGACATCCTCGACCCCGCGCTGCTCAGGCCCGGCCGTTTCGACCGCCACGTCACCGTGGAGCAGCCCGACATCCATGGGCGCAAGGAGATTCTCAAGCTTCACGCCGGCAACAAGCCGCTGGCACCGGACACTGATTTCGACCACCTGGCACGCTCCACCCCGGGCTTCACCGGAGCGGACCTGGCCTCGGTGATCAACGAGGGCGCGCTGCTGGCCATCCGGGAGGGGCATGCCGACATCCGCATGCCCCAGCTCCAGGAGGCGATCCAGCGGGTGCTGAGCGGGCCGCGCCGTCGCGGCCACCTGCTCACCAAGGAGGAGCGCGAGCGGGTCTCGTATCACGAGGCCGGCCACGCCCTGGTCGCCGCCGGTTTGGGCCGGCTCGCCGACATCCAGCGGGTATCGATCGTGGCCCGGGGCCGTGGGATCGGCCAGTCCATCGTCTCCACCGACGCTGACAAGTCACTGCACACCCGCAGCGATATTGAGAGACAGATGACCATGGCGATGGGTGGGATCTGCGCGGAGGAGGTGCGCTTCGGTGAGCCCAGCACCGCCGGTGAGGACGACAACGACAAGGTGAGCGAGCTGGCCCGCCAGATGGTGGGCCGCCACGGCATGTCGCCGGTGCTGGGCAACCTGCGGCTGCTGGCCAGCGATGCCGACGTCTACCTCGGCGGCACCGATGGCTCCGGCATGATCGGCGCCGCCCCGGAGACCCTGGTGGAGTTCGACAGCGAGGTCCGGCGGTTCATCAACGAGGCCAAGGCCCGGGCTGTGGATCTGCTCGTCCGGCACCGCTCTCAGCTGGATCAGCTGGCGGCGCTGCTCGACCGTCAGGAGACCGTGGAGGGCCCCGACCTCGCGGCCAGGCTGAGCAGTGTCCGCCCCGGGCCCTCAGCACCGCCGGCGGGCCCCGGCACCGTGTGGGGTGCCAATGGTGCGGACGCGGATTCGGCTCGGACGGACGGCGACAGGACGGGCGCGAGGGGCGCCCGCTGATGCGGACCCTTGGGCGCAGCCTGATCGGTGCCTTCATGGTTCACAAGGCGCTGGTCTCGGCGCTGCTGGTGGGCGCGGTGCTGGTCAGCGCCACTGTGGTGGTGCTGAGGCCGGCTCACCGGTCGGCGCCGGTGGACAACATCCCGCCCAGCACCGAGACCACCGATCAATCCACGGTGCTGACCCCCGGTGTCGATCCGAACCAACAGCTGGGCACGGTGACCTCGACCACCGGAGGCACCGCGGCCAAGCCGGGAACCGCGGGGAAGCCGGGCACTGCGGGGAAGCCGGCGACCGCATCCGGTCCCGGCGGGGCGCCGGTCGCCAAGAACACCGCCTCCGACGAGGGGGTCACCGAGACCACCATCAAGATCGGCTTCCTGCGGCCCATCGCCCCGGGTGAATCGCGCAGTCCGGACACCAACTCGCCGGAGATCGCCTTTGTGCGGGACATCAACCAGAATCAGCACGGCATCAATGGGCGGGTGATCCAGCTCGTCGACGAGCCCTTCGTCCCCCCGGATGAGAAGAGCCAGGCCCAGGCCTGCACCGACCTGACCGAGACCAGGAAGGTCTTCGCGGTCCTCAACGAGGGCTACTACTTCAACGGCAAGTGCCTGACCCAGGACCATCAGAGCTTCTTCGCCCACGTCAACGGCACCTCGGACCAGTCCTATGCGGCCTCCGGCGGCCGTGAGATCTCGGTCGGCGCCAGCGGTGAGAGGACGCTGCGCAACCTGGTCGAGGCGTTCTCGAGCCGGGGCGATGCGCTGGGCCTGGGCGGCAAGGTGGTGGGCACCGTCGAGGGACCCGACGCCGACACCCAGAACCAGATCAACGGCGGTCTGATCCCGGCCCTGGCCGCCCATGGGCACAGCCCCGCGGTGCGTTCCAAGATGGCCTACCCGCCCGACCCGGCGGCGGTGCAGAGCATGGTCGCCGCCCAGCAGAAGGCGGGCGTCACCGCCGAGTTCCTGGTCGCCAATGCGGGGATTCTGCAGATGTTCATCCAGACCGCCGACCAGGCCGGCTTCCACCCCCGGTACTACAACTCCGACGTCAACGCGCTGGCCCAGGACCCCCTGACCGACACCTATCCCAGCAGCGCCTTCGACGGGGCGGTGGGCATGAGCTCGACCCGGACCGGTGACGGCCGCTCGGGCGTTGCCGAGCCGGCTGTGGACACCGCCTGCCGCACCCGGTATCAGGCGGCCAGTGGCGGCAAGAACCTCGACCGCAACTCCGACGACTACGCCTTCATGGAGCGGTACTGCGGCCTGATCAGCGACTTCACCGCCGCCGTCAAGCTGGCCGGTCCCGACCTGACCCGGGCCAAGCTCTCCTCGGCCTACCGCAGCCTCGGCAGCCACGCCTTCCCCTTCAATGGCGACATCTCCTATGGGCCGGACAAGCTGACCGGCGGGGACTCGCAGCGGGCCGTGCAGTGGCACGCCGGCGCCTCCGGCTGCTCCAGCGGCGCCAGCGGCTGCTACCGCCCCCTCGACGGACCGGCGTTCACGCCGTACAAGGT
>JBBSHA010000190.1:0-4931 GCA_038253595.1 Candidatus Dormibacterales bacterium | reverse complement strand
TCGTGATCGATGAACTGGGATTCAGCCCCCTCGACAGCGTCGCCGCCAACCATCTCTTCCGCTTCGTGGCCACGGCCTACGAGACCCGCAGCCTGGTCATCACCAGCAACTGGGGTTTCGAGCAGTGGATGAACTCCTGACCGATGCCACGACAGCCACCGCCATCCGCGACCGCTTTCTCCACCATGCCGATGTCGTGGTGCTCAGCGGCGACTCATATCGGCTCCGCGAGGCCAAAACCCGTGCCCATGAGCCCTGCCTTAGAGTAACTGTTCAGGTCAGTTGGTCGAGCGCCTGGGGCGGGCAGCGTAGGTCCCCGGTGAGGAAGCGGCCGATGGGATGGTCGAGTTGGACCGCGATCATCTGGCCGAGCCCGCCGGCTACGGTGCCGGTTGCGCCATGAAGGTAGTAGGGTTTGGCGGAGTGGTTGATGCGTACTCGCTGACCGGTTCGAAAGCTCGCCAACGCCAACACCGTATCTTCGGAGGCGAGCAGCTTGAGTCGTCTGGCGATCACAGGCATCAATCGCCTGAGACTCGGCATCGAAGTCACCCGCAGCGATGCGGTCAATCAGTGCATCGATGTCGGCGACCGCTGATGGGCCCTGGTGGTGCGGGGCGGTCGTGACCACCCGCAGATGTGGTGCCTGACGGCGACGGGTGCGGCTGTGGCTCATGGGGCAGCAGTGTGGTCGAAAGGAGTGCCGCTGTTCAGGGGCTCGCCCCCTGAGGCACCCACGGCCGGCCTTCGAACACCTGGCGCAGAGCGCTGAGCACGTTCACCCCCTGCTTGCGCGCCGTCGAGATATAGCTGCGGGTGGTGCAGAAGCGCTCGGCGCCTTCCGGCGAGCGCCACCCCCCCGAGATCTTCTGCTGGAGCTTGACCATTCGGATGTCCCGCTCGGCGAGATTGTTGTCGAATGGAACGGTGAGGTCGGTGGTAAACCGCAGGACATCATCACGGCGGTCATCGAGCCGATGCAGCAGGTTGGCGGTCTTCGTGCGCGCCGGCCGTCCCCGTCGACCTGAAACGGACACGGCTGCTGGATTGGCGAGGTGGCCCGCACGGATGATGTCGTCGTAGCGCTGCTGGTACGTGCCCAGCAGCAGCGTGTCGAGGCGGTCGTGGCCCTTGGCGTGGGCCGCGTCAACTGACAGCTTGGCGCTGAGAAGCAACTCGATCATGTCACCGGCCCAGTCCTGGCCGGTTTCCTCGGCGGCGCCGGTGAGCTCCCGGAGATGATGCGCGTTGCACAGCCCGTGGGCGCTGCCGTAGTGGCGGTAGGCGGGCCAGCCATCGTGGACGGCGATGCCCGTGAAGGCCGGGAGCACTCCGGCATCATTCATGGCCTCGTTGCCCCGCCGGGCATGGGCCGTGTACATGGTGAGCCGATCCGTGGAGGCGGAGTGGACCCAGGATGTGGATCCGTTCACCCGAGCGCCGGTCTCGTCAAAATGGGCTACCGGAGCTTGGCTCAGCTGCTCGCGGATGGTTCCGACGAAGCCGGTCAACCGCAGCGCGCATTCGGCCTGATGGGTGATCAGCGTTCCGGTGGCGATGGAGGCGCCGAAGCAGTCCGACATCATCTGGGCGGTCCGCTCGCATGGCACGTGCTGGTAGGCGCTGAGGTACGTCCCCAAGGCCTGCACCCCAGGTCCATATTGAACCGGAGACGACACGTCGGTCGGGAAGCAGCCTGTGGTGATGGTTCCACAGGAGCACCGTCGGCACTCTGCCCGATGCTCGACCACCATGAGCCGTATCGGCGGCAGATCGAAGACTTGACGAGCGTCGGCTTTCACCACCTCGGCATCATCGAGGTCGGCGCCGCACCTGCCGCAGGCCGCCGGCACATGGAGGACGATCTCATCGGGGACCGCCACCTGGGCCAGATGAGCTCCGGGGGTTCCCGGCTGCTTGCCGGGCTCGCGGCCCGACCGCACTCGCCGAGACGTGGGTCGAGGCTTGGCATAGCCATCCGATGAGGGCGGCTTCGAGGAGTTCTTGGAGTTCATCCGCAAGCGGCCCTCCAGATCCACGACACGGGCTTGCAATCGCTCGACCTGCTCTTGGAGACGCTCCACCGTGTCGCGGAGCAGACGGTTATCCTCAAGCGCAGCCTCAAGCGCGGCCTTGAGCGCGCCGACGTCGGACGAGGGTTTTGTGTGGTGAGCCATGGTGTGACGTGGAAATCGATGTGGCTTCGACGAGAATCCAGAACGTGCGTTCCTTATACGCGGGTGTGTGACTCCTCGTCAAGATGACCCCCACCCAGCCGCACGGTAACCCTCCCCACGTGCTGCTCAGGCCACCAGCTTGCAGATGTCACTGACCTGAACAGTTACCCCGTGGGTACCTGGGCCAGCGGCTGGCTGACCTCGCGGCCGTGCTGGCGCCGGCGAGGCGTCGGTCGTGATCGTCTTCCTCCCCAACGAAGGGCCGCCTCTGGTCCAAAAGCGCACTCTGGACTGGGCCACAGTCGCACTCCAGGGTGGGCCAAATCGGTATGCTGACGCGTGAGCATGGCCCCCTCCACGTATCGCCCGCGTCTTGCCGACGCCCGCCTGCGCCGGCTCATGGCGGAGTTTCCCGCCGTCCTCGTGAATGGTCCCCGCGCGGTGGGCAAGACGACCACCGCCCGGCAAGTGGTCGCCGACGTCGTCAGCCTGGAGCAGCCGGCCCAGGCCGCCGCGTTCCGTGCCGATCCGGATGCCGCCCTGCGCAGCCGCGAAGAGCCCCTGCTGCTCGACGAGTGGCAGGCGGTGCCGGAGGTGCTGGGGGCGGTACGCCGCGCTGTGGATGAGGATGGGCATCCCGGCCGCTTTGTCCTGACGGGCAGCGTTAGATCAGAGCTGGAGCGGGAAGCCTGGCCCGCCACCGGTCGGCTGGTGCGAATGACGATGTATGGCCTGACCGAGGGCGAGGTTTTGGGAGATGTCCACGCGCATCAGGCCGGGTTCCTGGCCCGCATCGTGGCGGCCGACCCCGCCCTGTTCGCGCTTTCAGAGCCGCGACCACGCCTGCCCAAGTACATCGAGCTGGCGGTTCGGGGGGGCTTTCCGGAGATCGCCCTCCATTCCCGTTCGCCGGGCTGGCGGAGCACGTGGCTCGACGGCTACCTCGACCAGCTGCTCACTCGCGACGTCCTGGCCATCGATCCGCGCCGGGACACCCGCAGGATGCGGCGATACTTCGAGGCGATAGCGCTCAACACCGGGGGCACCCCACAGGAACGTACGCTGCTCGATGCGGCGGGCATCAACGCCCGAACGGCGGCCGCCTACGACGGGCTCTTCGCCGATCTGTTCATCGCCGACCAGCTCCCCGCCTGGGCCGGCAACCGCCTGGCCCGGTTGGTCCGTGGGGCCAAGCGATACGTGGTCGACCCGGCGCTCGCGGCGTCGGCCGGCGCTCTGACGGCCCGGTCGGTCATGGAGGACGGCGAGCTCCTGGGCCGGATGCTGGACACCTTTGCCGTGACCCAGTTGCGAGCCGAGGTGGCGATGTCCTCCGGCCGCCGGAGGCTGCACCATCTTCGCACCAAGGAGGGGCGCCACGAGATCGATGTCATCGCTGAGCTCGACGGTGGGCGCCTTCTCGGTATGGAGATCAAAGCAACCGCCTCGCCATCAGCGGCCGATGCGAGGCACCTCACCTGGTTGCGTGACCATGTCGGTGATCGATTCGTTGCCGGCGCAGTCCTTCACACGGGGCCGGACGCATTCGCACTCGGGGATCGCATCCTGGCGATCCCGCTGTGCGCGATGTGGGGATGACCCTCTAGATGCGGCCTCTGCCAATGGCCGCCCGGGCCGTGACCACGACGAATCCTGATAGCGGTCACGGTAGGTGTCAAATTGACCCTTCGGAGGCCCACGGGTATCAGTAGCATACATACGTTCGGTGAGGCCGAACGGGGTCCCTCAGCGGCCCACGGCCGGGCCTTGGCTCTGTCCCCTGCCGGAGCCACGATGGCGCCGGTGGAGGTATTCGTAACTGTGGTCGCGGGCACGGCGCGCGTCCTCCTTCGCCCGCTTCCGCGCGCGTTCCTGATCCTGCGTCCGCCGCTGCTCGGCCTCCATGACCCCGCCCACCCGTTCGGCCACCGAACGCCGGCCAACGCCCTCGTTCTCCGCCACCTGGGCTCCGAGCCGGACCCACGCTGACTGAACGGCCAGGGCCCGCCGGTCCGCGCCTGGCCGGTCTCCCTCTCGGGGCGAGGACCCGGGCGGGCCCGCTCCAGGTCGAGGGTGCCGTAGCGGTCCCGATACTCCTCGAGCGCGGAGGCGGCCTGGCGCCACCGGGAGCGCTCCGCCGATCCCTGGGGCTGCTCTCCGAGCACGGCGACCACCCGGGCCGGAGGGGCGACGTCCAGCTCCACCAGCCGCCCGGCCTGCCGGTAGCGCAGCTCCTCCGCCACGGCCGTTCCGCTGAGGGCCGCCCGGTGCCGGCGCTGCCGCCAGGCGGCCTTCTCGTCGGCGTCGTTCTCCGGCCGCTGGTGTTCCGGCTCCCAAGGCGCCACCTGTGCTCGCTCCGTGGGCATGGGCTCGTCGAGGGCACGCCGAACCCGGTCGAGCTCGGCCCGGAGATCCCGGTCGGGCAGCATTCGCACCTCTGCCCGCCGCGCCTCCAAGTCCCGGCGGGACTGCTCGCCACGGACGGCCGCCTCTCGCTGCCGTGCCAGCGTCGCCCGCCGGTACTGCTCGTCCTCCACGGCCGCCTGTCGTTGCCGTGCCTCCTGGCGACGGGCCTCCCATGCCCTCTGCACATGCTCGTCGGCCTCCAGCCGCTGCAGGCGCTCCATGGCGTTCGCCACCCGGGCGGCATGGCGCGCCGCCTCGTCCTGGTGGACGGCGGCGCTGTATTCCAGCGCCCGACGCTCGCGATGATGGCGCACCCGTTGCAGCGCCGGCATGGCGTCAAGCTTCTCC
>JBBSHA010000189.1:0-4940 GCA_038253595.1 Candidatus Dormibacterales bacterium | reverse complement strand
GGCGTCGGCGCCGTCGGGGCGGCCCTGGGCGGCGGCCGCGTAGAGCGAGGTGGCTCGATCCACGTCGCCTCCGATCAGGGCCGAGTTGGCGGCGCCGACGACGACCGGATAGTTCTGAGGGTTGGCCGCCAGCAGCTTGTCGAGGACTGCCTGGGCGGCGGTCTGCTTCTTGGCCAGGTACTGGAAGCGGGCCAGCTCCAGGTGCCGCTCCGGGAACTCGGGCTGGATCTTGAGCGAGAGCTGGATGTAGTTGAGCTCGGAGGCCGGGTCCTTGAGCCCCCGGTGGTAGTTGGCCCATTCCCGGTTCAGCTCGGCTCGCGTGTAGGCGTCGCCCCCCATGGCCTCCGCCAGCTGTAGCTGGTGACGGGCCTCGGGGAAGCGCCCGGAGTCGGCCAGCGCCTCCGAGTAATAGATGTGAGCGAGGGGGTCGACGGGCGTGGCGGCCAGCGCCTGGGCGCCGGCCCGGACCGCCCCGGGCACGTCCTCCGCCCAGTCCATGGCCCGGGTCAGGCGGGCCAGCGACGCCGAGCTGGAGCCGGCCGCGACCCCCGCCTCGGCCTGGGCGACCGACTCCTTGAACCGGCTCTCGTAGGCGAGCAGGGTCGAGTTGTGGGATGCGGCCAAGGCCACGCCCGCCCCGGCCAGCGTCCGGTAGGCGGCCTCCGCCCCGTCGTAGTCGCCGGTGAAGAAGCGGGCGTCGGCGGCCGCCAGCCGGGTGTCAGCGGCCGGGCGCGAGGGGCCCGGCGGGGTGCTCACCGCCCCCGGCGCCGAGCAGGCTGCGGAGACTAGGCAGAGCACGCTGAAAAGAGGGGCCAGTCGCGCCCACCCCGCCCGGTGACCGATCATCGGGTCATTGTAGAAGGGCCGGTATACTCTCCCGCGGGGCGATAGCTCAGTTGGGAGAGCGCCTCCCTCGCACGGAGGAGGTCGAGGGTTCGATTCCCTTTCGCTCCACCATCTCGAACCACCCCTGAACGTGCGTGCAGGCATACTCCGTCGGGCTCTTTGGCAAGCGGCTGCTGATCTTGGCGTGGTCGTGGCCGTCAGACTGCTCGGGTCCCTCGCGTTCCTGGTCGGGCTGATCGTCGTGGCCATTCACCTGATGCCCAGCCCGACTATCAAAGAGCACAGTCCGGACCCGTCTCCGGCGCCTGCCCAGCCCTAGTTCCCCCGCCTCAGTGCCGCGCGCCAGCCGGTCTCGGCATTACGCACGTGTTCCACGACATTGAGCACGGCCACCACCGCGGCAAGCTCGAGCAGCGACGCGAGCGCCGGCAGGTAATGACCCGTCGGCAGCAGCCCGAGCACGACCCCGGCGGCGGCCAGACGAGTCTTCGACACGAGTCTGAACATGGTCCAGCGGGTGTAGACGAAGGTCGCCAGGTACAGCGCGGTTCCACCGAACAGCAGGCCGGTGACGGCCCAGCTGAGATTGAGGCCCGGAGAGCCGACCGCCTCGCGCGCGCCCACCGACGCGATCAGCGCCAGGTGCCCGTAGGACAGCACCAGGCGAGTGATGTCTCCCTACACCTTCGCCGTGGCCAGTGCATGCCGCACGGCGTCCGCGGCGAAAGCGAAGTACACCCACCACAGCCCGCTGCTCAGCGCGAAGGCTGTGGCGACCGCGAGGCCGATCCCGGCATCGAGCCGGCCACCGAACTGCACCGCCCCGCCGACTGCGACCGCCGACTCACCGATCGCGATCAGGACGAACAGGCCGAACCGCTCGGCCAGGTGGGGCGCGTCATAGCGCAGGCCCTTCAACCGGGAGCGCAGCACGGTCGGCGTCGAGAGGTCCAGAACGGCCGAGACGCCCCACACCACTCGCGAGCCGAGTCATGCTGCATGGCTCCTACGATCAGCAGCGGACCGGCCAGAAACATGCTGACCGCGTAGGGGCTGAACCAAAGGCGTTGCCGGAAGACCATGGGGACCCCCCGCACCAGCCGGGCGCCCCAGTAAGCGAGCGCGAACAGCAGCGTTCGATCGCCGTAGGCGTGAGGGGTGGCGAGCGCCATGAACAACCCGGCCAGCGCGACGCTGAACATGGCCAGCCGCCGCGTGGGAGAGCTCACCTCGCGCAGGTTGGTCTGGATGGTGGTGCCGACCCACACCCAGTAGATCGGCACGAAGACGATCAGCGCCGCAACAGTCCCGCCACCGTCAGGCTCGACTGGATCAGCGTGGACACCTCGGTCACAGCGAAGACGAAGACCAGGTCGAAGAACAGTTCCGCCCAGCTGACCCGCCTGACCTCAGTCCGGGCCTCGCCCACCGGCACCGGGGGATCGATCCTAGCCCGAGACCACGGGCCTGGCGAGGCGGCCGGCCGGCGCCGGCAGCGAGACCCAGAAGATGAGCGCGGCGCCGATCACGATGACTCCGGCGACGGCCAGCGCCAGCCGTGGCGAGTAGCCGGCCAGGGGTCCGGCCAGGCCGGCGCCCAGCGGCTGGCCCAGGAAGTTGAGGCTGATCGAGACCGCCATCACACGGCCCAGCAGGTCGGCCCCGACCGACCTCTGGCGGAGGGAGAAGAGGGGCACGTCCAGGAAGCCGGCCGGGAGCCCGCTCACGAACATCAGCACCAGCGCGGCCGGGATCGTCGGAGCGAAGGCGAGCGCAACCACACTGAGGCCGATCGCGGTCGTCGCCAGGGTCATCAGCCGGCGCTCCCGGCCCAGCGTCACCAGCCGGCCCGCCAGCACGCCCGAGATGAGCGAGGCCACGGCCTGCGCCGACAGCAACCAGCCGACCACCGGGGGGCCGCCGTGGAGATTGCGCAGCGTCAGCACCGGCAGCGCCAGCAGCAGGCAGCCGAGGCCGATGTTCTGGACCGGGACCGCCATCGAGATCCCCCGGAGCACGGGGTTGCGCCACAGCTGGTGGAGCCCCTCCCAGGCCTCGTGGGCCACGTTGCGCTCCGGAACCCTCTGGGTCGGGTCCCGGATGCCGATGATGAAGACCGTCGCCACCCCCCAGATCACGGCCACCGTGAGCAGCGCCGTCCGGCCGCCGAAGAAGCCGACCAGGAGGCCGGCCAGGGCCGGTCCCGACACCCGGGCCAGGCTGTAGATGATGCTGTCGAGGGCATTGGCCCGGTCCCACATGGCCTGCGGGGCCAGGATTGGGAACATCGATCGCGCGCCGGCCATCCCCAGGGGAACGGTGATCGAGCTGACGGCGACCACCACCAGCAGCAGGGCGACGCTGAGCCGGCCGCCGGCCGCCAGCCCGACCAGGACCACAATGGTGGCGGCCCCGACCGCGTAGTCGCTGGCGATCAGGTAGACGCGGTGGTAGCGATCCAGCGCGGCGCCCGCCAGCGGGCTGACCAGCAGCCCCGGCGCCAGCGAGAGCAGGACCGTGAGGCCGGCCAGGCTCGGCGAGTGGAAGCCGTCGAGCACGAAGAGGACGATGGTGACCGACCACATGGTGCCGCCCAGCCGCGCCAGCAGCGAGGCGGCCGTGAGGCGGGCGAAGCCTGGCTGGGCGAGCAGCTTGCGGTAGCCGGCAGCCGGGACCGCCTCGGTGGTCATCGATCCCAGGGTAGCCAGCCGCCGGTCGCCGGGAATGGGTGCGCGCCGGGCTACATTTCCTAAGGAACAGTGGTCACCACATTCTTCCGCGGCCGCGTCCACTACTCCTGGGTCGTCTTCAGCGTCAGCTTCTTCACGCTGATGGCCGCCGCCGGCATCCGCTCGACCCCCGGCGTTCTGATCGTGCCGCTGGAGCATGAGTTCGGCTGGACGCGGGCGCTGGTCTCGCTCTCGGTGTCGATCAACCTGCTCCTGTTCGGCCTGATCGGACCCTTCGCGGCCGCCTTCATGGCCCGCTTCGGTGTCCGCCGGGTGGTCCTGGTGGCGCTGGCGCTGATCGCCCTCGGCGTCAGCCTCACCACCCGGATGCACTCGCTGTGGCAGCTGTACCTGCTCTGGGGCGTGGTCGTGGGGACCGGGGCGGGCTGCATGGCGACGGTGCTGGCGGCGGTGGTGGCCAACCGCTGGTTCGTGGCCCGGCGCGGCCTGGTGGTGGGCATCCTGACCGCGGCCGGGGCCACCGGCCAGCTGATCTTCCTGCCCGTGCTCGCCACCGAGACGGTGTCGCACGGCTGGCGCTGGGCGTCGATCACGGTCGCCGCCGCGGCCCTGGTGGCGATCCCGGTGGTGGCGATCTTGATGCGCGACTCACCCCGCCAGGTCGGCCTCCGCGCCTACGGCTCGACGGCGGCCGAGGAGCCGCCCCCGGTGACGGGCAACCCGTTCGCCGCCGCGCTGGCGGGACTGGCGCTGGGCGTCCGCTCGGGCAGCTTCTGGCTGCTGGCGGGCAGCTTCTTCATCTGCGGGGCAACCACCAACGGCCTGATCGGCACCCACCTGATCCCGGCGTCGATGGAGCACGGCATCCCCGAGGTGACGGCCGCCGGCATGCTGGCCGTGATCGGCGTCTTCGACGTGATCGGGACCACCGTCTCCGGCGTCCTGACCGACCGCTACGATTCGCGCTGGCTGCTCTTCTGGTACTACGGGCTGCGCGGTCTGGCGCTCCTGCTGCTGCCCTTCGCCCTCAGCAGCACCCTGCTCGTGCTGCTGGTGTTCATCGTCTTCTACGGCCTCGACTGGGTGGCCACGGTGCCCCCCACGGTGGCCCTGGCGACCAGGATCTTCGGATCCGGGGCCGGCCCGGTCGTATTCGGCTGGATCTTCGCCGCCCACCAGTTGGGGGCCGCCTTCGCCGCCTTCAGCGCCGGCGCGATGCGGACCTGGCTGGGTGACTATCAGGTCACGTTCATCAGCGCCGGCCTGCTCTGCCTGGTCGCCGCCGGCCTGGCCATCCGGATCCGGCGCTCGCCGCTGGGTGAGCCGTCCCCAGCGCCTCCGCTCGCCCAGCCCGCCTGACCCGGCGCGCCGGCGCCGCCCTGCTGCTGGCGCTGCTGGCCGGAG
>JBBSHA010000188.1:0-4951 GCA_038253595.1 Candidatus Dormibacterales bacterium | reverse complement strand
CTGACCAGCGTCCGCTGATGCACCATCTCCGGTCTCTGCCGTCGGAACCCAATCTCCGCCTCAGTCAAAGGGCGAGGGCCGGCTTCTAGCGGCAACGGTCTCAAGCCGGATAGCAGCGCGCCGGTCTCCCCGCAGAGGTCAGGCACATCCTGACCCCTACAGGCATCTATATCAGCCGCGCCGCGGGTACGTTCATGACCCGTGCTCGATCGCCCAGTTGAGGTGGAAGAGGACGTACTGGGGGGCTCCGACCCGGTAGAAATCGGGGTTCTCGCGGCTCTCCGGGAAGACGGCCAGGGCGTCGCTGTAGGCCTCGACGGCGAGGATCTTGTGGACGTCGACGGCGGAGGCCTTGGTGGAGCCCACGAACGCCAGCCGCCGGGTGGTGACGACCAAGGTGCCGGCGGCCAGGGTCGCCAGGGTCTGGCTCTGGACGGGGTGGGCCGAGAACGACCCCACGCGAAAGCGGATGCCGGTGTGCCCGACGGGCAGGCTGACCCCCTGGCTGCCACCAACATAACGGGTTCGGGTCGCCATCCGGGCCAGGCTGGCCGGGCAGCTCACGAGCGCCACCTCCCCGCTCTTGAGGAGCAGCGGGCAGGCCACCGGGGTGGGCCCGGACCTCTGCAGGCGGGCGGCCTCGTAGGGCGCGTCAAAGCCCATCTGGTGGATCGCCGACTTCCGGGTCTGGATCTCGGCGCCGAATGCGGCGGCCCACCCGGACCGCCTCTGGGCCTGCCCCTCCAGCTTCCCGGCCTGGGCGCGGGAGCGGGCCGCCTCCGCCCGCGGCTCGTCCGCCTCGCCGACCGTTTGGGCCGGGGCCGCTCCGGCCAGCCCGACCAGAGCGTCCTGCAGCTCCTCGCTGAACGCGGTCCGCTCGCCCGCGTCCCGGTGCCGGGCCAGCAGGTCGCCGGGGGCGTGGAGCAGACGCTCGAAGGCGGGGCGGGTGGGGTCGGAATGGTGGGCGAGGTCGCGATCCACGGCCCCGATCGCGGCCGCCAGCCGGTCCACGGCGGCCAGCGGGGCGGCCGCCCCGGCGCCGTCCCACTCGGCCCGGCGCCGGGCCAGGATGGCTCCCGCGTCCGCCATCCGGTGGGTGGCCGCCGCCCTCGCCTCCGCCGCGGCCTCCCTCATCTCGTCGGCCTCGGCCGCCAGCATGCGGGAGTGAGCCTCCAGCTGGGGCAGCGGCAGCAGCGTCACGCTGCCGCCGGCGATCTCGACCCGGTCCGTCTCTGGAATCGGGCCCGCGCCGGCGGGGGGTTGGCTCATGCTCAGCTCCGTCAGGTGGTCGCCGGGGTCGGGATCGAGTCTAGGTCCAGGCTAGGTGCTAGGTGGCCGATCGCTCGGCGATCGCGAAGGTGAAGGCCTCGTGGTAGTGGAAGGCGTCGTCGCCGAGATGGCGCATCTGGGTTTCGACCGCCTCCTCCAGCATCCGCCGGATGCCCGGCCCGAGCGTGGTCAGCAGGGCGTGGGGCCGGGGTCCGGCGCCCCGCATCAGGTCCACCCAGGCGCGGGCCGAGGGCATCCGGGCCCCGGTCACCAGGGTGGTGGTGCGGACGTTGACGAAACCGGCATCGGCGAGCAGCTCGCGGATCGCCTCCGGCTCGCCCATCCGGCCGCGGTCGTCCTGAGGCCGCGGAATCACCATCGGGTGCTGCTCGGTGAGCTCGTCGAGGATCCGGTAGAACAGCTCCTGGGCGTGGGTGGCCAGGGACCGCATCCGCAGCGAGAGCCCCAGCCGGCCGCCCGGGCGGAGCACCCGTTGGCCCTCCTCGAGGGACTTGAAAGGCTCCGCCAGGTAGGCCAGGGAGTTGCCGAAGGTGACGAGGTCGAAGGCGCCGTCCTTGAACCAGAGGTGGTAGTCGGCGGTGATCCGCTGGAAGGCGGTGTTGGGGTGAGCCCGTGACTGAGCCACGCGGAGCATCCCCGAGGAGACGTCGAGACCGATCACCTGGCCGCCCGCGCCTACACCGGCGGCCAGGCCGGCGCTGACCAGGCCGGTCCCGCAGCCGACATCGAGGCAGACCTCGCCGGGCCCCGGCGCCGCCAGTTCGACCAGGCGCCGGGCGACCCTTCCGTGGAGGCCGCCGCCCCACTCCTCGTACTCCTCGGCGAAGCTGTCGAAGAAGTGCAGGGAGACGTCCGCCAGCCGCCGGGAGCGAGTCGGTGTGGGGTCCAAATGCGAAGGTCTCCGGGTAAGATGCTAGCTCGGCCTGACGGCCACCCTTCACCGCCCGCCGCCGCGGCATGCATCCAGCCGACCTGGAGTGGGAAACGCACTTATGGATACCAACACCGAGACCACCGAAGCCACCGAGACGACCGAGGAGCAGACTCCGCCGCCCCGGTCCTTTCGACATCGCGGCGAACGCGCCGAGGCGGCCGCCGGGGCAGCCACCGGGGCCGCCGGAGCGGCCGCCGGCTCCTCGCTGGTGCTCGGCCCCCGCGATGTGCTGGAGGGCAAGCTGACCGTGGACGGCGACATCCGGATTCAGGGCACCGCGAGTGGCGAGCTCAAGGCCGGCGGCGATGTCACGGTGGACGCCAACTCCAACCTGACCGCCTCCGTCGAGGCCCGCAATGTCAACGTGCGCGGCAACGTGACGGGCGACGTCACGGCCCGCGAGAAGCTGCTGGTGGCCGGCTCGGGCGTCGTCTCCGGCAACGTCAAGGTCGCCCGGCTGGCGATCGAGGACGGCGCCACCCTGAACGGCAACGTCCAGATGCAGGCGGCCGGCCACCGCTCCTCGGAGGGCTAGCCGCCCGTCAGGCGGCCGGGCGCGGCCCGGTCGCTGCCGCGGTGAGTGTCAGCGGCACACGGTGTGGATCCAGCCGTGCTCGTCGGGGACCCGCCCCTGCTGCAGTTCGAGCAGGGCGCCCCGGATCTCGGCGGTCACGGGCCCGGACTGCTCCCCGTCCCCCATCGTCAGGCCGCCGCCGGCCCAGCGCAGGCTGCCGACCGGGGTGACCACGGCCGCGGTGCCGCAGGCGAAGGCCTCGGTGATCTCGCCCCGGGCCGCCCCGTCGCGCCACTCGTCGATGCCGATCCGGCGCTCCTCCACCCCGTGCCCGCGCTCCTGAGCCAGAGTCAGGATCGAATCCCGGGTGACGCCCTCCAGAATCGTGCCCGTCAGCTCGGGCGTGACCACGGTGCCGTCGCTCTTGACCAGGAAGATGTTCATGCCCCCGAGCTCCTCGATCCAGCGCTGCTCGGCGGCGTCGAGGAAGGCCACCTGATCGCAGCCGTTGGCGCTCGCCTCCTGCTGGGGCAGCAGGCCGGCCGCATAGTTGCCGGCGCACTTGGCCGCCCCGGTGCCGCCGGCCGCCGCCCGCGTGTAGTTCTGCGACAGCCAGATCGAGACCGGGCGCACGCCGCCGGCGAAGTACGACCCCACCGGCGAGGCGATCACGACAAAGAGGACCTCGCGGGCCGCCCGCACCCCGAGGAAGGCCTCGGCGCCGAACATGAATGGGCGCATGTAGAGCGCCCCCTCGGCGTCGGTGGGCACCCAGTCGCGGTCCCGGGTGATCAGCAGGTCGGCGGCGCGCACGAAGTCGTCCACCGGCAGTTCGGGGAGGGCTAGCCGCGCCGCCGAGCGCTGGAAGCGGCGCCCGTTCACCTCGGGCCGGAAGGTGGCGATCGAGCCGTCGGGGTGGCGGTAGGCTTTGAAGCCCTCGAAGATCGCCTGCCCGTAGTGGAGCACGGCCGAGGCCGGGTCCAGAGGCAGGGGCGCGTACGCCTGGAGGCGGGCCTCGTGCCAGCCACCGGCGGGCGTCCACCGGGCGGTGACCATGTGGTCGCTGAAGAACTGGCCGAAGCCCGGCTTGTCGAGGACCCGCTGCCGGCGCCCGGGTTCGGCGACCACCGCCGTCGAGGTGTCGAAATCCAACGCTGCCAATCCCGCCGTCCCTCCTTCGAGGCGGACCACTGCTGCTCGCCGCCTCAGCCACAGGCTACTGGTTGTTCGGCACCGGCGGCGGGGCCGTCCGCCGGTGGCTCAGATGCGGCGGCCGCTGCCCTCCCAGTACGGCTCCCGGATCTGCCGCTTTAGGAGCTTGCCGGCCGGGTCGCGCGGCAGGTCGGCGACCAGGTCCACCGAGCGCGGGCACTTGTAGTCGGCGACCCGGCCGCGGCACCACTCGACCAGAGCCTCGGCCGTTACCGACGCCCCTGGACGGAGCGCCACCACCGCCTTGACCCTTTCCCCCCAGTGGTCGTCGGGCACCCCGATCACCGCCACGTCGAGCACGCCGGGATGCCCGTGGAGGACCGCCTCGACCTCGGCCGGGTAGATGTTGACCCCGCCCGAGATGATCATGTCGATCTGGCGATCGCAGATGTAGTAGTAGCCCTCGGAGTCCCGGTAGGCGATGTCGCCGACCGAGAAGTAGCCGTCCCGCATCGACGACTCGGTCGCCTGAGGCTTCCGGTAGTACTCGGCCAGCGAGTCGTTGCGCACGTGCAGTACACCCGGCTGGCCGACCGCGGCCTCGATCCCCCCGGCCTCGTCGATGAGCACGATCTCGTGGCCCTCGGGGGGGCGTCCGGCGGACCCCGGCTTGCGCAGCTGGTCCTCCGGTTGGAGGACCAGGTTGATCCCGGTCTCGGTGGACCCGTAGAACTCCCAGAGAGCCTCACCGAACTGGGCGACAGCCCGCTCCTTGAGAATCTGCGGGCAGGGGGCGGCGCCCAGGATGAGCGCCCGCATCGAGGCCACCTGGTGGCGGGCCCGGACCGCGTCGGGCAGGTCCACGATCCGCTGCAGCAGGGTGGGCGCCATGAACGTGGTGGTCACCCGGTGCCGCTCGACCAGCCGCAGCGCCTCCTCGGCGTCGAAGCGGGGCATGATCACCACCGTTCCCCCGCAGACGATGGTGAGCGCGGCGAAGTAGCTGACCGCGCTGTGGTACCCGGGACCGGCCATCAGGTGGACGTCGGTGTCGCGCAGCT
>JBBSHA010000187.1:0-4952 GCA_038253595.1 Candidatus Dormibacterales bacterium | reverse complement strand
GGCGCCGCGCTGCACCGCCAGTCCACCCACCAGCAGCACCACGGCCAGGTTGAGGTTGGGGAGCAGCGTGAAGAGGCTGGAGGTCCGGGCCCGCACCCCGATCGCCTCCAGGTTGCTGTCGCGGAGCCCCGCCGCCTGGCCCCGGAAGCGCTCGCGCAGGGTCACCGCCCGCCCGAAGGCCTTGATGATCCGGACGCCGGTCGCCGTCTCCTCGATCACGGTGGTCAGGTCTCCCTGCTGGTCCTGGACCCGGCGCGCGATCGCCGCGTAGGAGCCGAAGAAGCTGCGGCTGACCGCGAGGATGGGCAGCGCCAGCACCATGGTCACCACGGCCAGCTGCCAGTCCAGCCTGACCAGCAGCGCGAGCACGGCCACCCACATCGCCCCGAAGAAGGCGGCGAAGACCATGCCGAAGCCGATGAAGCGGCGCACGGGCTGGATGTCGGCCACCGCCCGGGAGAGCAGCTGACCCGACTGCCAGTTGTCGTGGAACCCGACGTGGAGCCGCTGGAGGTGGGCGTAGAAGTCGTTGCGGATGTCCGTCTCCATGCGCAGCGAGGCCTGAACCGAGTAGTTGCGGCGCACGAAGTTGCCGCCCAGCTCGAGACCGGCGAGCAGCAGAAGGAGCAGCGCGTAGGGGGGCAGCCCGGCCGGCTGGCGATGGCTGATGGGGCCGTCGATCACCGCCTTCACCACCAGCGGGATCGAGGTCGCCCCGACCAGGGCCACCAGGGCCGCGACCACGGTCATGAGGACTGTCAGGCGGTACGGTGCCAGGTAGGGCAGGAAGCGGCGCAGGGCCGGCGACAGCAACTGATCTCTCCCTCACGCCCCGCACAAAAAGGGCGCGCGAATCGGCTCGTGGATGGGGCCGCTAAGCTTACCGCGCACCCGTCTCTCGGAGCCCGGGAGCCGGGCCGTGAAGACCGCTGCTCCGGCCTAGGACACCCCCGCCTGCTCCTCGGCCAGGTGGTCGAGCGCGGCCAGGGCGCCCCGCGCGGCGACCATCTCCGGCAGCGCCTGGCGGAGGGCGGGCTCGACCTGGGCCGCCAGCTGGCCGCGGCGCTCGGGGGTGAGGTGGCCGCGGCGGCCGGCGTAGGCGACGACAAAGCGCCGCAGACCGGGGTCCAGGCGCGGCGTCCAGCGCAGCCGGGCCTGAGCGGGCGGGGCGGCCGGCTCGAGCCCCGTCAGCTGCTGGAGGGAGACCGCGGCCCGCTCCTTCACCACCAGCGTGCCGGCGGCCAGGTCGCCCAGGCGCTGGTTGCGGCTGGTCACGAACATGGCGACCGCCCCGATTCCGTAGTAGCTGGGCAGGAAGTCCACGATCCGCACCAGGTTGCGGATGATCGCCTGGCCGGCCGTGATCGGTTCGCCATGGGTGCCGACCACCCGCAGCCGCATCAGCCGCTTGCCCAGCGTCTGCCCTGACCACGCCAGCTCGCTGGCGATGAAGTAACCCCAGAAGACCAGGAAGCCGGCGACCAGGAACGCGACCACGGGTACGAGCGGGTTCCCGATCAGGACCCCCGCCCCCCACGCCACCAGGCCCAGCGCCACCAGCAGGCCGGTCAGGACCGCGAGGTCCACCAGCTGGGCGACGAAGCGGCTGCCGAGACCGGCGGTCTGGTAGCTGAAGGCGACCCGCTCGGGCGTCGCCACAACCAGGTCTTCGGGGAGCGGTACCGGCATCGGTCCGCCATCATAGGCGGCGTGCGGGCGGACGAGTTCGTGATACGGAGGAGAGCGGACTGGGATCGCCTGGAGCGCCTCCTCGGCCGCGCCCGCGGGGCCCGGGCCGGGGCCCTGGGGCCGGCGGACGCCATCGCCCTGGCGGCGCTCTACCGGCGGGCCACCGCCGACCTCGCGCGCTCCCAGCGGGACTGGCCGGAGGAACCGGTCGCGGCCTACCTCAACGGCCTGGTGGCGCGCGGCCACGGCACCGTCTACCGGCGCGGGGGCTCGCTGCTCCGGCGCCTGGGCACGTTCTACTCGCGCACCCTGCCCCGCACCTTCCGGCAGTCGGCGCCCTACCTCTGGACGGCGGCGGCCCTCCTCTTCGGCCCCGCGCTGCTCGCGTTCGCGGTGGTGCTGGCCGCGCCGCGGGTGGCCGAGGGCTTCGTCCAGCCCCAGCTGGTGGACCTGGTCAAGCACCATCACCTGTGGACCGACATCCCGCCCGCGGCCCGGCCCGCGGCCTCCGGCCTGATCATGGCCAACAACCTCCAGGTCGCGCTGTGGGCCTACGTGCTGGGCATATTCCTGGCCCTCCCCACCGCCGCCCTGCTGGTCTTCAACGGCGTCCAGCTCGGGGCCATCCTGGGCCTGACCACCGCCTACGGCGTCGGCGGCGGCCTGCTCGGCTTCATCGTCGCCCACGGCTTCCTCGAGCTGTCGATCGTGGTGGCGGCCGGTGCCAGCGGCCTCATGATCGGCTGGTCGGTGGTCCAGCCCGGCCTCTACTCGCGGGCCGACTCGCTGCGGCTGGCCGCCGGCAGGGCGCTGGTGCTGCTGATCGGGCTGGCGCCGCTGCTGGTCGTGGCCGGCCTCATCGAGGGCAACCTGAGCCCGAGCGATCTGCCCTTCGGGGTCAAGCTCGGGATCGGCCTGACCACCGCGGTCCTCTACTACGGCTACCTGCTCCTGGCCGGCCGGGCGCCGGACCGCGCGGTTCCGTAGCGCCGACCCAGGACCGGACCCGGCTCAGATCAGCCCTCGGTCCTTCAGCTCCAGGTAGCGCTCCACGACCGCCGGCGAGAGCCGGCCGGCCTCCACGTCCAGGCACTCGACGCCCCCCCGCCGGAGGGTCTCGAAGGCGCGCCGGCGGGAGCCCACCAGCTCCTCGGCGGCCGCCCATTCGAAGGCCTGGGCGGAGCTGGTGACCGGGCCCGCCAGGGCGGCCAGCAGCTCGGGGTCGGCCATGGCCACAAGCAGCACCCGGTGCCGGGAGCCCAGCAGCAGCGTGTGCGCGACCAGGTCGGCCGACGCCTCGGGGTCGAGCACGTCGGTCAGGACCACCACCAGAGAGCGCCCCCGCACCTGGCGGGCGAGGTAGCCGAACGCCTCCCCGAACTCCGGCTCGGTGTAGCCGGCGGGGACCCGGTAGAGCGCCTCGTTGATGCGGTGCATCTGCTGCGGGCCCCGGCGCGGGGGCAGGAAGGACTGGACCTGGTCGGCGAACGTCAGCAGGCCAACGCGGTCGCCCTGGGACTGGGCCACCCACGCCAGCAGAAGGGCGGCGTTGACCGCGTGATCGAGCTTGGCCAGGTGGCCGGAGGGCGCTGTCATCAGCCGTCCGCAGTCGATCGCGATCACCACCTGCTGGCCGCGCTCGGCCTCGACCTCGACTGTGATGGGCCGGTCGCGGCGGGCGCTCGCCTTCCAGCTGATCCGGCGGACGTCGTCGCCGGGCAGGTAGTCGCGCAGGGCGGCCAGGGCGGTCGTGGCGCCCGGCGGCCGCGCCCGGCGCTGGCCGGACATCACGCGGACGCCGCGACGCAGCGCCAGTTCGTGGCGGCGGACGGCGACGATGTCCGGGTATACGGCCGCGTTCTCCGCCAGGGGCAGCTGGAACTGGCGCAACCACCAGCCCCCCTCCCGCCAGACCCGCACGTCGAGTGCCGGAAAGCGGTAGGCGCCCCGCCGGGGAGGGCGGGTTCGGTACTCGGCGACCAGCACCCCGGTGGCGTCGAAGGCCCCGCTGAGCTCGCGGGGCGAGGCTGCCAGGGCAGCCGGGGCATGGTCGGCCAGCGCTCCCCGCATCCCGGCGGCGGCCCGGCAGGAGACCCCAACCAGGACCACCTGCTCGGCGCCCAGCGAGAACGGTACCGGGACCTGGCGTGAGGCGGTGAAGCTGGACGGCCGGGGCAGCCGGCGGGCGTCCCGGAGCAGGACCGCGAGCAGGAGGGCGTGATAGGGCGCGGCCAGCAGCCACAGCAGCGGGCTCACCGCCGTCAGCACCAGGAGCGCCACCCCCGCCAGCAGCCCCACCAGGAGACGCGGCTGGGGGACCAGGCTCAGCGTGGCGGCGTCACCTGGGAGGCGATCTCGGCGAGCACGCTGTCCGGCGTCTGGCCGGCGACCTCCGCCTCCGGGCGCAACAGCAGGCGATGGCGGAAGGTGGGGGCGAGCAGCGCCTTGACGTCATCGGGAGTGACGAACTCCCGGTCCTCGAAGGCGGCCGCCGCCTTGGCCGCCTGCATCAGCAGCACCTCGGCCCGGGTCGAGGCCCCAAGTGCGAGCTCGGGTGCGCTGCGGGAGGCGGCCGCCAGCTGGACGATGTAGAGGCGCACCGCCGGCTCGACCCGGATGCCGGCCACCGTGTCCCGCAGAGCCCGCAGGTCCTCCGCCCCGATCACCGGCTCGACCCCCGCCCGGACCGGGTCGCGCAGCTCCAGGCCCGAGTCCCAGCGGGCCAGCACCTCCATCTCCTCCTCCTCGGTGGGATAGCCGAGCAGGGCCTTGAACAGGAAGCGGTCCTGCTGCGCCTCGGGCAGCGCGTACGTGCCCTCGTACTCGACCGGGTTCTGGGTGGCGAGCACGATGAAGGGGTCCGGCAGCGGTATCTGGCTGCCCTCGAGCGACACCCCCCGCTCCTCCATCGCCTCCAGGAGGGCTGACTGGACCTTGGCCGGGGCCCGGTTGATCTCGTCGGCGAGCAGGACGTTGGTGAACACCGGGCCCCGGCGGACGCTGAACGTCCTCGCCTGGAGGTCGTACACCGAGGTGCCGACGATGTCCGCCGGCATCAGGTCGGGCGTGAACTGGATGCGGGCGAAGGACAGCGACAGGAGGCGGGCGATTGCCTTGGCGAGCAGGGTCTTGCCGGTGCCGGGCACGCCCTCCAAGAGGAGGTGGCCGCCCACGACGACGCCGAGCGCGCACAGCCGGACCGCCTCGTCCTGGCCCACAATCACCCGGCCCACCTGGGTCCGGAACCGGTCGAGGAACTGGCT
>JBBSHA010000186.1:0-4963 GCA_038253595.1 Candidatus Dormibacterales bacterium | reverse complement strand
CGTGGAGGCAGGCCGAGGCGAGGCTGAGCCCGGCCGCAACGCCGGTCAGCAATCCGGCTAGAGCACCGGCTAGATCACGGCCTTCTCGCTCTCCGCGTCGAAGAGGTGGAGCCGGCGGGGGTTGAGACCGAGCTTGACCAGGTCGCCGGGTGCGGCCTTGAAATGGGGGTCGACGCGGGCGATCACCTCGTCGCCGCCGACCCGGCCGTAGAGGAACTCGTCGGAACCCAGCACCTCGACCACCTCGATCTTCAGCTCCATGCCGGGGCCGCCCTCGCGAGGATGCTCGTCAAGGTTCTCCGGCCGGATGCCGAGCACGCCCCGCTCGATTCCGGGGGCCCGGGGCAGCTCCAGCTTGAAGCCCGAGGCGGTGGCCGTCTGGCCGGCGACGGTGACCGGGATGAAGTTCATCTTGGGGCTGCCGATGAAGCCGGCCACGTACATGTTGGTCGGCTCGTCGTAGAGCTCGCGCGGCGGCGCCACCTGCTGCAGGATGCCGTCCCGGAGGACGGCGATGCGGTCGCCCATGGTCATCGCCTCCACCTGGTCGTGGGTGACGTAGATGAAGGTCGAGCCCAGCTCACGGTGCAGCTTCTGGAGGTTGATCCGGGTCTCGACGCGGAGCTGGGCGTCGAGGTTCGACAGCGGTTCGTCGAGCAGGAAGACCTGGGGGTTGCGAACGATCGCGCGGCCCAGCGCCACCCGCTGCCGCTGGCCCCCCGAGAGCGCCCGCGGCTTGCGCTGGAGGAGGCCGTCGAGGCCGAGGATCCGGGCCGCGCCCGCGACCTTGGTCTCGATCTCGGGCTTGGGCGTCCCCCGCATCTTGAGGCCGAAGGCCATGTTGTCGTAGACGCTCATGTGCGGGTAGAGCGCGTAGCTCTGGAAGACCATGGCGATGTCGCGCTCCCGCGCCGGCACCTCGTTGACCACCCGCTCGCCGATCTTGATCTGGCCGTCGCTCACCTCCTCCAGCCCGGCCAGCATGCGCAGCGCGGTGGACTTGCCACAGCCGGAGGGACCGACCAGGACCATGAACTCGGTGTCATGGATCTCCAGATTCAGGTCGTCGACCGCGGCCAGGTCGGCGGTGAAACGCTTGCTCACGTGCTCGTAGGTGACGGATGCCATACAGCGGGCTATCCTAGTGCCCTGGCCCGAAGTTCGCAGCAAATCGCGGCTCCGGAGCCCTTTGGGCGCCTGCCACGGTCTACCGTGCGAACTTCGGTTCCAGGACACTTGTGCCAAGTCTGCCGGGTTGTCCGCCGGCGGGCGCCCCACCGAAAAAAGCGGAGGAACCATGAAGCGACGCCAATTTCTGAAGCAGTTCGGGGTGGCCAGCGCCGCCCTGGCCGGCGGTCCGTCTTTGATGGCCATCCTCGAAGCCTGCGGGGGTGGGACCGCCAACGCGCCCAACCCGTCGGCGACCGTCAACTTCGCCGGCGGTGGCGAGCTCCACCTTCTGCAGTGGACCAGCTTCGTGCCCGAGGCCGACAGGAAGATGAAGGAGCTGCTGAGCCGCTGGGCCGGCAAGCACTCGGGCTGGACGGCGACGGTCGACATCATCGCCAGCAACGACCTCCAGACCAAGACCTCGGCCGCCGTGCTCAGCCAAGCCGGTCCCGACATCATCCAGATGGAATACAACTGGCCCTGGCTCTACGCACAGGCCTGCTTGGACGTCGGCGACGTGGTCGACCGGGTCCAGAAGAAGGTGGGGCCGTTCTACGACTCGGCCAAGAGCCAGGCCCTGGTCAAGGGCAGGTGGCTGGCAGTGCCCTTCGCCTTCGTCCCCAACGGCTGGGTCTACCGCAAGGATCTCTGGGGCCAGGCCGGCAAGCCCAACTTCGTCGACAACCACGACGACCTGCTGAGGGTGGGAACCCAGGTCAGGGCGGCCACCGGCAAGCCGGTCGGCGAGGCGCTCGGCCACGCCTACGGCGACGCCACCACCATGTGGTACTCGACGATGTGGAACTATGGCGGCCAGGAGGTGCAGAAGGACGGCAAGACGGTCGCCCTCAACTCCAAGGAGACCAAGGCCGCGATGCAGTGGGCGGCCGACATGTGGTCCAAGGCGCTCGACCAGAGCGGCCTCTCCTGGGACGACTCCTCCAACAACAAGGCCTACGCCGCCAAGGCGATCTCGGCGACGCTGAACGGCGCCAGCATCTACATCAACACCCTGCCCGGCCACTCGCTGGCCGACCCCGACCTGTCCAAGGTGACCAGCGCCGCGGTCCCGATCAAGGGCCCCAAGGCCCAGTCCACGATCCACCTCAACTTCGCGCACGCCGTCATGAAGTGGACCAAGAACCCGGGTGCGGCCAAGGACCTGGTCGAGTTCCTGATGCAGAAGGAGAACTTCTCGGAGTTCCTGGACGCGGCCAACGGCTACGACAGCTACCCGGGCGCCGCCTTCGACAGCCATCCGATCTGGGCCAAGGACCCGGTCCTGAAGCAGTTCAACGACGCCGTCAAGCTGGCCCGCTGGCCGGGCTGGCCGGGGCCCCCCAGCAAGCAGTCCTCCAAGGTGCAGACCAGCTTCATCGTGGTCGACATGTTCGCCAAGGTGGTCCAGAACCCCGGCCAGCTGGACAAGATCCTCTCCGACACCGAGGGCCAGCTGAACACCATCTACAACCAGCCCGCGTAACCCATTGCATGGCAGGCCGTCGAACCGCTTGCTAGATTTTTAGCCTTGGCCGCCACGACCCCGGCGCTGACCCGGATGACCTCGGGGGTGCTCGATCGCGAGCGCTCCTTGGGCTACATCCTGCTGGTCCCGGCCCTGGTGATCCTGGGTATCTTCCTCGCGTACCCGTTCGCGTTCGGGCTCTGGCTCTCCCTCACCGATGCCACCATCGGCGGGGACGCCCACTTCGTGGGCCTGGCCCAGTTCCGCTTCCTGCCCAAGGACCCGATCTTCGTCCGGACCCTGGCCAACACCTTCGTGTACACGTTCGTGACCGTGATCATCAAGTTCGGGCTGGGCCTGGTGATGGCGGCGGTGCTGAACGTCAACTACCGGTTCAACCAGTTCGTCCGCTCGGCGATGCTGCTCCCCTACATCGTCCCCACGGTGCTCTCGACGCTGGCCTGGCTGTGGATGTTCGACCCCACCTACAGCGTCTTCAACTGGAGCCTGCTCCACTGGTTCGGCGTGCGCGGACCGTACTGGCTGGGGCAGGGCAACTGGGCGATGGTCTCCCTGATGCTGGTCAACATCTGGCGGGGCACGCCCTTTTTCGGGGTGCTCCTGCTGGCGGCGATGCAGACCGTCCCCCAGGACCTCTACGAGGCGGCGGCGGTGGACGGGGCGACCGCCTTCCGGCGCTGGCTCTACGTGACCATACCCACCATCCGGCCGGTGATCATGATCACCACGCTGCTCTCGATCATCCTCACCTTCGCCGACTTCCAGATCATCTACGTGCTGACCCGGGGCGGCCCGGTCAATTCCACCCACGTGCTCTCCACCTACGCCTTCCAGGTCGGCATCCAGGGCACCGAGATCGGCACCGGGGCGGCGATCTCGCTGGTCATGTTCCCAATCCTCTGCGTCACCGTGGCGGTGGTTCTGTGGCTACTGCGAAGGGACTGAACGTCGAGGGCCGGCCGCAGCCGGTGGTCGCGCTCGGGATCCGGCCCCGGGCCCGGGTCCGCAGGCCCGCGGAGGCGGTGCTGGCGATCACCGGGACCACGTTCTTCCTGGTCTTCATGCTGTTCCCGTTCTACTGGATGCTGGTGGTCTCCCTGAAGACCAACACCGAGCTCTACAGCCTGGCCTCCAACCCCTACCTCCTGACCTCGGTCACGATCGACCACTTCCGTTTCCTGCTCACCCAGACCCCGTTCCTGCGCTGGCTTCTCAACACCACGCTGGTGACGGTGGTGGCCACCGGGATCTCGCTCGCGCTCAGCATCATGGCCGGCTACTCGCTGGCCCGGCTCCGCTACCGGGGCGCCGGACTGATCGGTTGGGGCGTGTTCATCACCTACCTGATCCCGCCCACCCTGCTCTTCCTGCCCCTCACCGTGGTCATGGCCAACCTCCACCTGCTGAACTCGCTGTGGAGCCTGATGCTCAGCTACCCGACCTTCCTGATCCCCTTCTGCACCTGGCTGCTGATGGGGTACTTCAAGGGCATTCCCCGCGAGCTCGAGGAGTCGGGAATCGTGGACGGCTGCACGCGCCTCCAGGCCATGCTCCGAATCGTCCTCCCGCTGGCCGTGCCGGGCATATTGTCGGCGGCGATCTTCGCCTTCACGCTGAGCTGGAACGAGTACATCTACGCGCTGGTCTTCATCAGCGACTCGACGCTCAAGACGGTGCCGATCGGGGTCACGACCGAGCTGATAAAGGGCGACTTCTTCTTCTGGGGCGAGCTGATGGCCGGGGCTCTGCTCGGCTCGGTGCCGGTGGCGGTGCTCTACTCCTTCTTCGTCGAGCACTTCGTCAGCGGGCTGACCGCCGGGGCGGTCAAGGGATAGCCCGGCTCTGGCCGCTGTTCGGCGGCCTGCTGATCGGCTTCGGGGGGATCGCCCTGCTGACCGCCGGCGGCCTCCGGCACCGCCGCCAGCCCGCCCGCACCGCCCTCGTCTACGCCCTGCTGGCCGTGGCCACGGGCACCGCCCTCGTCGTTCTCAAGAGGTGATCCCATGTTCCTGGAAGAGCTGCGCGCCCGGGCCGCCGACCCCGCTCCCGTGGGTGTGGTCGGTGTCGGCCGGATGGGCCGCGGGATCGTCGACCAGCTCAGCACCATGACCGGCCTCAAGGTCCGCGCCGCCGCCGACCTGGACGGCGACCGGGCGCTGCGCGCGTTCACCGAGAACGGCTGGGAGCGCGACCGGGTGGTCGTCACCGAGAGCCCGGGCGCCGCCCAGGACGCGATCCGGCAGGGCCGGGCGGTGGCCACCCAGGACCCCCTGCTCCTGCCCCGGCTGGCCCTGGAGGCGGTGGTCG
>JBBSHA010000185.1:0-4997 GCA_038253595.1 Candidatus Dormibacterales bacterium | reverse complement strand
CTCGTCAGATGTGTTGTCAGCCGCCGCCCCTAAGCTCGTCCTGGGGCCGGCGGTTGCCCCGATTCGTATCCAATACCATGGTGCCGGCGGAGGGATTCGAACCCCCGGCCTTGGGCTTAGAAGACCCCTGCTCTTTCCACTGAGCTACGCCGGCGCCGCGATCGTGGTGGGCGAAGGCGCCGGCTTTCGGCCCCACCCAGGGGTTGATTCTGACCACCGCGGTGCCGCGAAGTCCGTTGCGCCGGCTCCGATGGGGCAGGCAAGCGGCCGCGCTGCGATCGATTCGGCGCCTCGCCCACTCAGTTGGATTTTCCAAGCTGGAATTGGGAAGCGCCCTGTGAAGTGAGCTCTGGAAGGCGCAGGAGACCGCACTTCGTCCGTTATGGATGAGACGATGCGCAGAACCTTCACCACGCTCAGCCTCACGTCGACCGGACGGCGGCGGCTGGCCAGCTCCGCGGCCGCGCTCGGACTGGCGATCATGGTCGGTCTCTTTCTGCTCGGGCGGGGACCCGGGAGCCTGGTCTGGCTGAACTCCGACCAGGCGCCCACCTGGTTGCCGTTTGCCGGTGGTGGCCTGCACTGGCTGCGCTCGGTGCAGCGCGGCGTCGGGGGCGCCCCCGGCCTGGCCGGGGTCGGGGCTCCAGTGGCGGCTCGCACCCACCTCTCCGACCCCACCCCGCCGTCGGCAACCCCTGCGCCGGCCGCGCCCGTGGGCACCTCCGGGGCGCCCTCGGCGCCCCCTCCCGATCCCGGTCACGGACAGGGCCCCGGGTCGGATCCGGGTGTGGCGCCCGGCCCCGGCCCCCTCCCACAGCCCACCGACGCGCCCCCGCCCAGCCCGACCTCCGGGCCCGGCCCGCCGCTCCCAACGGTGCCCGCACCCCTGGCCACGCCGCGACTGCTGGAGGCGGACGTGGCTGCCACGCCGACCGGCGGAGATGCCCCCCTGATCGTGGCATTCACCTCAATGTCAGAGACGGCACCCCCTCCTACACCTATGCGCGGACCTTCGGAGATGGCGCCACCGGCAGCGGACCGGCGCCGGTGCACACCTACCAGGGGGCCGGCAGTACACCGCGCTGATGGTGGTGACCGACAGCGCCGGGGGCACGGCCCAATCATCCGTGCTGGTGGCAGTGAACGCGCCCCCGCCCAAACCCGTGATCACGGCGGTGCCCGCCTCCGGGTTGGCGCCGCTGCCGGTCCTGTTCACCGCGGTGCTGAGCCCCGGCGCGCCGGCTTCCGCCTACAGCTGGAACTTCGGTGATGGCAGCAGCCCGTCGAATGCCTTCGCACCCTCGCACACCTACCTCCGGGCGGGTGCTTTCCTGGTCACCCTGACCGTGACCGATGGCGCCGGCAGGACGGGAACGGCCACCATGACGGTCACGGTGACCTCGCTCACCGCCATCATCGGGCTCTGATCCGGATCCGTCGCCACGTTCGGCCTCCAAGCCGGCCACGATAGGGGGGCATGCCCCGCAAGCCCCGCACTCTGACGGTCGATCTCCACGGCCACGACGTGCTCACGGCCATCGACCTCGCCATGCGCCGGGTGGCGGAGGCGCACCAGAACGGATACGCATCGATCGAGCTGGTGCACGGCGCGGCCGACGTGGAGGAGCCGGCGGAGGAGGGCCGCGGCCGGATCAAATGGGAGCTGCGCCGGCGCGCCCGGGGCGGCCTCTTCGAACGCTGGGCAGACTCATCGCGGACCTGGGAGAAGGGCGGCTCGCTGGTCCTCTACCTGAAGCCCAACCCGCGGGCCCAGCGTGAGTCGTGGTTACCCGACCCCGGGCGCCGCTACCGGTAGCGGAGCGAGCTCAGGCCGACTCGGCGCGCTGACGGGTCGCCGCCACCATCTCCAGGAAGAGGCCGACCAGTTCGGCGTCCCACGCCGACCCCGAGCCCTGGGCCAGAATGTCTGCGGCGCAGTCCTCGCTGAGCCGGCCGCGATAGGGCCGGTCGGCGGTAATCGCGTCGTAGGCGTCCCAGATCGAGACGATGCGGGCGCCCAGCGGGATCCCGTCGCCCCGGAGCGCGTCCGGGTAGCCGGCGCCGTCGATGCGCTCGTGGTGGTGGCGGACGATCGAGAGCAGGCTGGCGGCGAAGCGCAGGGGGCGGATGATGTCCTCGCCCAGCTGCACGTGGGTGCGCATGACCTCAGCCTCCTCGGCCGACAGCGGGCCTGCCTTGAGCAGGATCGAGTCCGGGATCCCGATCTTGCCGATGTCGTGGATGACGCCGCCCAGGTAGAGATCCTCAAGGATCTGGCCGCGCACTCCGGCCGCGTGGCCCAGGCGGCGGCTGAACACGCCGACCCGCTCGGTGTGCGACTCGGTGTGGCGGTCCTTGGCCTCGACCACTCGGGCAAGCGCGATGATCACCCGCTCGGCTCCGTCCAGGCGGTCGAAGGTCTCCTTCAGGCGGAGCAGCGAGCGGATCCGTGCGACCAGTTCGATCCGGTCCACCGGCTTGGCGATGAAGTCGTCGGCACCCGCCTCCAGGGCGTTGACCCGGTCGCTGGTCTGGTTGAGGGCGGTCACCATGACCACCGGCAGGAGCCGGCTGGGAGGGTCAGCCTTGATCCGCCGACAGACCTCGAAGCCGTCGAGTCCCGGCATCATCACATCGAGCAGCACCAGGTCCGGCTGCTCGCTCTTGACCATGGCCAGAGCGGAGGTGCCCTCCAGCGCGCTGACGACCTCGACGTCCAGCTCGGACAGGTAGGCCGCCATCAGCTCCACGTTGAGCGCGCGATCGTCCACGACCAGGACCTTGGCCATCGCTGGAGTCACTATGTGCCGACCGCTTCCAGCTCAGCCATCAGCGACACCAGGTCAAGCGGCTTGGAGAGGTAGCCGTCGACGCCCGCCGCGAATAGCTCCTCGCGGACACCGATCATCGCGTCCGCGGTGAGCGCGATCACCTTGAGATCGCTGGGCGGCTGGTCACCGCGCAGGGCCCGTATCACCTCGAGACCGTCGAGGCGGGGCATGTGGAGGTCCAGGAGCAGGAGGTCGAAGCGTCCGGTGCGGGCGAGGTCCAGGGCTTCGGCCCCGTCACGGGCCCACTCCACCTCGTACCCGCGCGAGTCCAGGAGGTCGCGCACCAACTCGAAGTTGAGAGGATTGTCCTCGGCGACAAGGACGTTGGCGGGCATGACCTGGAACTGTGACAGGGGCGGCGTTTCAGACCTAGTTCATCTCCCCGTCAAACGGGGGTCATCAGGGTACCGGCGCGAAGACGCCGGCCCGGGCGACCATCGAGGGCAGCGGGCGGCCCAGGTGGGCTTCCAGCCACTGGGCGACCTCGATCATCGCCTCCAGGTCGATCCCGGTCGCCACTCCCATCCCATGGAGCAGGTAGACCAGGTCCTCGGTGGCGATGTTGCCGGTCGCTCGGGGCGCGAAGGGGCAGCCCCCGGCGCCTCCCACCGAGGCGTCCAGGGCCAGCGCACCCGCCTCCAGGGCGGCCACGGCGTTGGCGATGCCTGTGTTCCGGGTGTTGTGGAAATGGGCCCCCGGCCGGGCTCCGAGGGCCGCCAGCCCACGCACCAGCTCGGTGGCCTGGCTGGGGACGCCGACCCCGATCGTGTCCGCCACGGCCAGCTCGTCGGGCGCCTCGGCCAGCACCCGCTCGGCGATTCCAAGCACGCGCGCCGGCGCGACCGGGCCCTCGAACGGGCAGCCGAAGGCGACGATCAGGGTCACTGTGATCGGCACCCGGTCGGCCCGCGCCCGCCGCACCAGCTGCTGGGACAGCGCGATGCCCGCCTCGGTCGTCGAATTCTGGTTGCGGCGGGCGAACGTGTCGGTGCAGGGAAACGCGTAGTGGACCTCGTCGACCCCGGCCGCCAGCGCCCGCTCGTAGCCGCGTTCGTTGAGCACCAGGCCGGCATAGACGACGCCGGCGCGGCGGTGGATCGCCGCCATCACCTTCTCGGCGCCGGCCATGGCGGGGACGGCGCTGGGGTTGACGAAGCTGACGGCCTCGATCCGGGGCGCCCCGGCCGCCGCCAGCCGGTCGATCAACTCGGCCCGCGCCGCCGGTGGGAGGACCACGGCCTCGTTCTGAAGCCCGTCCCGCGGCCCCACGTCGCAGACCAGCAGGCTCAGATCAGCCGCCTCCTGGCGTGTCCACCATCACCGCGCAGTCTGCATCACCCGAGATTCCCCAAGGATAGGCTCCAGGCGACGCGGGACGGGCGGGTCTCCCGCCCCGTCTAAGTCCGTGATCCCTCAATCACCCGGCCAGGCAGTAGCGGTGGGGGCCCATGGGGGAGGCCCGCCTCCCCTTGAAGCGGAGCGCCGGCGGAACGCTAGCACGCCCAGTCGGAGTCGTAGCCGGAGTCCGGCCAGGTGGCCGCCTCCTGGGCGATCCAGACCGGGGCCCCGGTGAAGCCAGGGGCGGAACAGGCATCCGCCGGCAGGCGGCCCGCCACCCAGTTGGCGTTCACCGCGGCGGACTGCCAGCCGCCTGTGATGCGGCCCCACTCCGGGAACGTCGAATAGATCCCGACCGGGCGGCCGAAGGCGGCCAGCTGGTCGATCTCGCCCTCCAGGGCGAAGCGGTTGAGGTCGAGGTTGCTCTCGTCCCAGCTGTTGCTGGGCTCCACGTCGACCCAGTACATCACCGGGCCGGCCACCCCGGCATCGCGCATCACGCCCAGCGAGTGGGTGGCCTCGGCGCATCCGATCGCGTAGGCGTCGCGCTGGTTGCCGGGCGCCTCCAGAGAAGCGGCGAGCCGGCGGCAGTCGGCGCTCGCCTTGCCCAGGTTGTCGGGATTGAAGCCGGAGTTGAGGTAGAGCGCGCGGGGCTGGGGCGCAGCCCGCCACTGGGCGGCGAGGCAGGGGTTGGCGGTGAACGCCTTGCCCCCGTTGACGCCCACCACGGAGAAGCCGGCTCCGGCCGGCGGGTGGCCCTCCACGCATTGCGGGTAGGAGACGTCGAAGCCGTGGCCGAGGCTGGGATAGACGGAGTCCCCCGGGTGG
>JBBSHA010000184.1:0-5073 GCA_038253595.1 Candidatus Dormibacterales bacterium | reverse complement strand
GGCACCGGCAGCGTGCAGGCAGACAGATCCCCACCAAGGCATCAACGCCCCGTCGAGCCTGTGCAAAAACGAGTCATGCCTGCTGCTCACCGGCAACAGGCATTCTCACAGTGCAGAAATGCGTCAGAAGCATCCAGGCCGCATCGCGGAGGCGCGCTCGTTACCAGCATGTGGTCAGGCAGCTGCCTGAGAGTACTGCTTGAGCAAGCCGCCGAGTAGTGGGGTGACGGGTTCCTGTGGCGCGAAGCGCCGCACCAGCCAGACCACCAAGGCCAAGAAGGCCGCCATGCACACAAGCCCAAGCAGCCACATCCCACCCATCCATTGATATCCGTACATCCTTCGTTGTGTCATCTGAGCCGAACCCTGTCTACTTTCTCGCTCAGGCGCGCCGCCACCCGGTGCAGTCGGGCGGTTGCCTCCGCTGCGATCGGCTCGACGTCGTTGGCGTGAACGGTGGTGAGGTCATGCTGGGCTGCGTCGGCGGCGATTGGGTCAGCGAGGGTTCTTCTTGGGCGGACAGCTCGCCATCTGCGCATGGGCGAATAGGCGCCGCTGGTCGGCCTGCCGGTGGAGGCGGAGCGCGCACCTGAGCTCAGGTCCTCCAGGTGCTGCGAGTTTGGGGGGGCGCCTGGGGCGCGTGAGCCGGAACGGGGCCGGTTGTACGCTTTGGACGAGATGGGCGGGATCCCGGCGGAGGAGACCTTCGACGGCACCTTCCCGTTCGCTCCCCATTTCACCGCCGCTCCGGGCTTCCGGATGCATTACGTGGATGAGGGGTCCGGTCAGCCGATCATCCTGATCCACGGCGAGCCGACCTGGTCCTACCTCTATCGAAACTTCATCCCCGAGCTGTCTCGCAGCTTCCGAGTGGTCGCGCCCGACCACATGGGCTTCGGCAAGTCGGAGAGCCCCCCGGACGCGGAGTACACGCTCGACCGCCACGCCCGCAATCTCGGCCGCCTGATCGAGGAGCTCGACCTGCAGGACATCACGCTCGTTATGCAGGACTGGGGTGGCCCAATCGGCACGGTGGTCGCCTCCAGATATCCCTACCGGATGAAGAGGTTCGTGGCCATGAACACGACCTTCGGCACCGATCGCAATGTGCGCGAGACCAGGCTCTCGCCATGGTTTGCCGCGATCAAGGAGATGGAGGCGGCGGGCCAGCTGGAGGCTGTCCTGGGCAATCTGAGATATCTGGTCGCCGGGATCATGATGACCCTCGGGATCCAGCGCCGTCAGGTCGTGACCGACACCTGGCTGCGGGCCTATGCGTCGGCCTTTCCCACGCTCGAGGAATGCCGGGGCGCGATCGAGTTTCCACTCGACGGTCTGCACCTCGAGCGAATTCGCGACACCCTTGTCGGTGCCCTTCCCGGCCTGTTCAAGCTGGGCCAGGCCGGTGTGCCAGCGATGATGATCGAGGGGATGCATGACCGCGCGATCTGGCCCCACGTCGCGATCGCCGGCTTCCGGGCCTTCTTCCCAGCGGGCACCGTGCATGAGCTGCCCGGCGCGGGCCACTTCATCCAGGAGGACGCGCCGGAGATCGTGGTACCCCTGATCGAGGAATTCTGCCTCCGGACGTAGCGACTCAACCGTGGGGTCGCCTGGTGCACTATGACCTCGTCGTGATCGGCTCCGGCTCGGCTGCCTTCGCCGCCGCGATTCACGCCTCGGACTCCGGAAGGTCGGTGGCGCTCGTCGAGTCGGGTGTGGTCGGGGGAACCTCGGAGGCGGTCCGGTCGCGCTCGAGACGGGCCAGCTCTTCCTCCACCTTGGAAGCCGGGTCACCTTCATCAGCCGAGGTCAGCTGGCTTCCCGTGAGGAGCCGGAAACATCGCAAGCTCTGCGCGCGATCCTGGAGGAGGCCGGGGCGACCGTTCACAGCGACGCGCAGCTGCCAGCCGTCCGGGTTGAGAAAGGGGTCAAGACAGTCACCGGCCGGATTGCGGGAAGGGAGCTCGAGGTGGCCGGAGATCAGCTCCTAGTCGCCACCGGCCGCTGTCCCAACACCGCCGGCCTGGCACTGTAGCAGGCTGGGATCGAAATCAACGACAACGGCGCCGTCCTTGTCGACGAGTTCCTCCAGACCAGCAACCCGCGGGTCTTGGCCGCCGGCGACGTCACGGGCCAGCCCCAGCTTGTGTACCTGGCCGCGGAGGGCAGCACCGCGGCGCGCAACGCCCTCGAGGGTGCCGGCCTCAAGATCGATATGGGCGCACTGCCGCGTGTGATCTTCAAGTCGCCCACCTTCGCGGTGGCCGGGCTCACCGACGAGGAAGCGACTCGGCAGGGAATCGAATGCGAATGCCGGGTGCTGCCGATGTCCGCCGTGCCGCGGGCGCTGGTCAACCGCGACCCCCGCGGCTTTGTGAAGATCGTCTCCGAACGCTCAAGTGGCAGGATCGTCGGCGCGAGCGTGGTCGCGGACGGTGCCGGAGACGTCATCCAGGCAGCCGTGTATGCGATCCAGTTCGGACTGACGACGGCCCAGGTCGCCGACACCTGGGCGCCCTATCTAACCTTCGCCGAAGCCTTCAAGCTGGCGGCCCAGACATTCAACCGGGATGTCGCCAAGCTCAGCTGCTGCGCGGCGTACCCAAGGAGGAAAGTGAGATGCCGAAGGAAATTCTGCGCAAGGAGGTCCAGCGATTGCTCGCGGCGGGGGCACAGGTCCTGGATGTGCTCGAGGTTGCCGAATACCGGGAGTCGCACCTCCCCGGCGCCATCCACATCCATCTCCGCCGTCTCTGGCAGCAGGCGCTGGACATGCTCGATCCCGCACGGCCGGTGGTCGTCTACTGCTACGACTCGGCTTGAGACATGAGTCCGCGAGCCGCGTGGCGGCTCGAGAGTTTCGGCTTCAAAGAAGTCTACGACTACGTCGAGGGCAAGAAGGGCTGGTTCGACGCCGGGCTGCCGATGGAGGGTGCGGTCGAAGGCCAAATCCTGCTCGGACAGCGGGCGCGTCGAGACGTGCCCACCGCCCGAATGGGCGAATCAGTCGGTGCCGTCGCTCAGCGCGCCAGGGCGGCCGGGTGGGATGAGGCAGCCGTGACCAATGAGGCCAACATTTTGCTTGGCTGGCTCGGCCACGATCAGCTCGATGCCCCAGCCGACACGAGCGTGGAGGAGCTGATGCTCGAGGGCCCGGTCACCTTCCGGCCCAGCATGGCCATCGACGAGACGGCCTGCTGGCTCGCCAGCAACAACGCGAGCAGCGTGGTGGTGACGAGCTCGGACGGGACCCTGATCGGGGTGGCGAGACCCGAGGACCTCCTTTAGGCAGCCGGTCGATTGCCCGCATGGCTTCCGCTCGCGCTCTTCGCCATGGTGGCGTGGGCAGTGCAGCGCCTGCTTTCGAAGATGGCGCTCAGGGGACTCGGCACGAGCAAGTTCTACCTGCTCAGCGCGCTGGTCTCGCTCGCTGTTTACATCCCCTACCTAATCGTCAGGCCTCCGGTCTGGGGGGAGATGCTTCCGGCCTTCGGCCTCGCCGTCCTCATGGCGGTCACCTTCGGCGTGACCACGGAGGCGATCCGCCGCGGGCCCTTGGCGGCGGTCTCGCCAATCACCGCGATGAGCCCGGCACTCACAGCGGTGCTCGCAATGCTGATTCTGGGCGAACGCCTGCCCCCACTCGGTTATCTGGGCGTCGGTCTGGCGCCAGTCGGCATCGCCCTGTTATCCCTGCGGACCGGGACGGAGCCTGGGGCGAGTCAGTCGGGCTGGAAATTCCTGGCGATCATCTCCCTCCTGCTGCAGGGGGTGGGCGCGTTCATCGCCAAGATGGTGGTCAGCCCGGCGGGTCCGTCGGCGCTCCTCCTGATGGGCGCGGGGGTTCAGGTCGCCGTCGGCTTGGCGATCGCGCCACCCTGGACCTGGAAGCGAGAGGAACTGGCTGGTCGCCCGGCCATCTTCACCATGGTGGCCTACGCAATCGGCGGCATCGCCACGATCGGGTATCTGCTTGCACTCGCCTCGGGACCCGCCGCGCAGGTGGTGCCGTTGGTGGCGACCAGTCCGGCCGTCGCTGGGTTGCTGGGGATCGCCGTTCTCAAGGAGCGGACCAGGTGGCGACAACTGGCCGGAATCGGTGTGGCGCTGATCGGTGCCGTGCTCCTCGCCCGCCCGGGCTGATCGTGTGGGATCGCGCGGACGAGACGCCCAGAGACTTCTTTGTAAGAAGCCCCGGCAATCAGGCGCATCTCGTTCGGGTATCCAAGATTGGCCCTGCAGTAGGGTTGTGGGGGGCAAGAGTCCTCCCGTATCCGCACCAGGCATCTCAAGTGAGATGAGGTAGGAAAAGTCCGCCAGTCTGAGACGGTCAACTTTTGCCCTCCTGTGCCGTCCCTAATGCCGTCTTGGGCTCGACACCTCATCTTCCAGAGGAAGGCGAAGACGAAGGCATAGCCTGCCGGGCGGGAGGCGGTACGCTTGCAGCCGTGGCCGATCTGGCGGCGCCCGGCGGTAGCTCCGCGGGATCGTCCCCCGGCCCCGACTTCGGCGACTTCCTGGGGGCGACGAGGCCGGACCTGCTCAAGCGTGCCCGCCGGCTGACCTATGGCCACGGCGACGCCGAGGACCTTGTACAGGACACGCTCATGAAGGCATGGGCGACCAAGCACCGCCCCCGCCAGTCCTGGCGCTCGTGGCTCTATGTGATCCTCCGGAACGTCGTGATCGACTGGAGGCGGGCCGGCTGCCTGCCCCACGTGGACGGGGAGCCGTGGGTACCGCGTTGGGATCTCCGCCGGTATTTGGGTCTCAAGGGGCCGACCTGAATCTCGGCGTAGCTTCCGCCCAGGCTTGTATTATTCGGCCTGGTCGCCACGGCGGCCGGCGATGGATCCCGCCTAACGCCAGACAAGAGCTGATGGGTCCTACCAAACCAAATTGGTAGGAGGCCGTCATGCAGACAGTTTTCGCGGGCGTCTCGTGGAACGACTTCAACAACATCTACGCGATCGCAGGGGTCTGGATCGCCCTGGCGCTGGTCGCCAGCATGATCTCAATTCGCGCCGGGATATCGGTCGCCCTGATCGAGATCATCGTGGGGTTCCTCAG
>JBBSHA010000183.1:0-5093 GCA_038253595.1 Candidatus Dormibacterales bacterium | reverse complement strand
GACCACCTCGCCGCCGCCGCCCTACAACTTCGAGCGGGTACCGCCGGTGCGCTCGTTCATGCCGCTGCGCGACCAGCGCGGGGAGTACGCGTCGGTCGCGCCCCGGCACCCGATCGAGGCCCGCCCGGCGGATGATCGCCCCCGCGGGGGCGGCGCAGAGGTCTGAGGTAGGTTCCGACCGGGCAACGACACCGGCTCTGACCCGCGATCCGTCCCGCGATCCGGCCCGGGCCCCGGTTCCGGCTCAGGGCGCCTCCGGCAGGGTGACCGTGAAGGTGCTGCCGCAGCCAGGCTCGGAGGTGACGGCCAGCGTGCCGTCCATCAGGTGGACCAGCCGGCGGCTGAGCGCCAGCCCGAGCCCGGTGCCCTCCTGGCGGCGGTCCGGCCGCTCGATCTGCATGAACTCCTGGAAGATGCGCTCCTGCTCGGCCGGGGCGATCCCGATCCCGGTGTCGCGGACGTGGACCTGGACGGCGCCCGCCCGCCTTCCCGCCACCACGTCGACCCGGCCTCCGGGCTCGGTGAACTTGACGGCGTTGGTGACCAGGTTGGACAGCACCTGGATCAGGCGCAGGGGGTCGGCGCGGACCTTGAGGCCGGCCCCGCAGCGCCACTCGACGTGGATTTCCCGAGCCTGGGCCAGCGGCCGCAGGCGCCCGCACACCTGCTCCACCGATTCGGCCAGCGGCACGATGGCCAGCTCCACCCCCATCTGGCCGGCGGCAACCTTGGAGAGGTCGAGCACGTCGTTGATCAGGTCCAGCAGGTGGCTGCCGCTGCTGGCGATATTGCCGATGTACCGCTCCTGGCGTTCGCTGAGGGCGCCGAAGGCGGGATCGGCCAGCAGCTGGGAGAAGCCCAAGATCGAGTTCAGAGGCGTCCGCAGCTCGTGGCTCATGGCCGCCAGGAAGCGTGACTTGGCCGCGCTCTCCCGCTCCGCGTCCGCCGCCCGCCGGCGGGCTGAGACGTCGCTGACCACGGCGATCACCCGCTCGACGCGGGCGCGGTCGTCGAGCAGTGCCCGGTAGCGGATCTCGAGGGTGAAGCCGTGCTCGGTCACGGTCAGCTCGCCAGCCTCACCGCGCAGCGCCCGGCGCAGGTGGGTGCGGACCTCGCCGCCCCGGGGCAGGAGGTCGACGAGCCGGCGGCCGGCGATGTCGTCCTGGCGAAAACCGAGGCCGGCGACCAGCTGTCCCTGGGCCAGCTGGATGCGACCGTCGCGGTCCAGGGCCACCAGGGCCACCGGCGCGTGCTCGGCGACCGCCGCCAGCTGCTCGCGGCTGGCCCGCTGCTCAGCCGACGCCAGCTTGACGTCGGTGATGTCGGTGAAGCTGGTCACCACCTTGTCAAGCTCGCCGCCGGGGCGCTGCATCGGCTCCGCGTCTACCCTCACCCACAGGTCGCGCCCCGGCAGGACCAGCCGGATGACGACGTTGTGAACCCCCTTGCCGGTGGTGCGGGCGTGGGTGGACGGATACTCGTCAGGACCGATCGGCGTCCCGTCCTCCGCGAACGTCGGCCAGCCAGCGCGCTGGTTGGTGACGGAGCCGACCAGGAGCGAGCGGTCGACCCCGAGCATGACCTCAGCCGCCCGGTTGGCCTCGACGACGACACCCTGGGGGTCCTGGACCAGCACTCCGCAGGGCATCGCCTCGTACAGCAAGCGGTAGCGGGAGGCGGCCGCCGCCAGCTCCTCATTGAGGGCCGCGGAGTGAAGGCTGGCCGCCACCTGCAAAGGTCAGCAGCTCCAGCAGGTGGCGGTCGGCGTCCTGGTCCGTTTGGTGGACGACCAGGGCCCCGAGCCGGTTGGCCGCGGATTGCAGCGGCACGGCGATGATGCCCGGCTCGACGATCGGCGCGTCGGCGTCGAGAGCCAGCCGGGCCAGCTCCAGGGCCCTGGCGGACTCCATCTCGAAGCCGGGGCCGGGCAGGCAGAGACCCTCCGTGGGTTCGCGCTCGTCGATCAGCGCCACCGCGCACGCGACGCCGCCCAGCAGCTCCCCGGCGCTGGCGATCAGCATGGCGCAGATCTCGGCCGGGTTCTGGACCGCGGCGGTGGCCCGGCCGATCTCGTTGAGGGCGCTCATAACCTCCAGCCGCTCCTCGCCGGCCTCGGCCGCCCGGGTCGCCTCCAGCACCGGGGCGACCAGCGAGGCGAACAGGGTCAGCAGGTCGAGCGCGTCGCTTTCGAACTCGCCCGGCTCGTCCCGCCAGACCCCGAGCGCCCCGACCGCGTGGCCGTCGATGGTGAGGGGCACGGCGGCGGCGGCGCGCATGCCCCGCGCCGACGACTGGCGGAGCGCCCCCGGCCAGCTCCGGTAGTCCGGCGAGGTGACTGCGTGCCCACTCTCGAAGGCGAGCCCGACCATCCCCTGCCCGGGCCGCAGATTCGACGCCCGGGTGTTGGAGGCCGACTCGTAGAGGGGGACCAGGCAGCGGGCGGAATCGTCCCAGCTGTAGACGACCGCCCCGTCGGCGCCCACCAGCCCGCGGGCGCGGTCCACGGCCAGCCCGGCTATGGTCGAGGCACTGGCCTGGCGGATGGCAGCGGCGATCTCGGAGACGGCGTCCAGGATGGCCCGAGAGCGCGCGGCAACCGGGCGAGCCGCCACCCCGTGGTCCATCCCCGACATGATCGCCGGTGCAGGCGTCCGCGCGCCGTCAGGGTGCGATCAGGGCGCGGTCAGTGTCGAACCCGCTTCCCTCGCCGCCGGCGCCCATCCAGCGCCGGAAGATCACCAGCAAAGCGAGGGCGAAGCTGACCTTGCCCACCACCATGAGGAGGGCGCCCGACACGTTCTGGTCGACCACCGGCGTCCAGCCGCGGAGCAGCTCCGGGGCCGTCGCGTACTGCGGGTAGAAGAGCTGGCGGGAGAACTGGAGGGCGAGCGCCACGCCGTCCTGGGGAACCGTGGCGGCCAGCAGATAGACGATCCGCCAACCCGGGCCCAGCCGCGCCCGGACCGTTCCCGCCGTGGCCTCCAGCACCGGCCACCAGAGGATCACCCCGGCGGCGACGAACGTCAGGTGCTCGAGCACGTGAACCGCCTCGTTGGCGGCGGTGAGCTGGTAGAGGGCCGGCACGTGCCAGCCGATCATGACCAGGGCCGCCAGGACCTGGGCCGGCAGCGGTTCGCAGGCGACCCTCAGCAGCGGCACCCGGCGGGCCAGGAACCCCGCCATCGCGGCTGAGAGGCCGAGCAGCAGGAGGGGAGGCGCCACAACCCCGAGGAGTACGTGCTGGAGCATGTGGGCGGTCTGCGAGGAGGTGTCGCCGAGGGGGTCGAGCGGTGTCTCCAGGGCCAGCCAGAGGACACCCACCCCGACCAGGAAGAGGGCGCCGCGTCGGGCGTTGGGCGCGCGGCCCCGGGCCAGCGCCGCATAGCCGAGTAGGAGCACGCCGAGGCCCCCGTAGACCGAGGGGTCGAACGGCCAGCTGGGAGCCGTCAGCGACCCTGTTTGGTCAGGGGGACGGCGGGGGCCGCCTCCTCGCGATCCGGCTCTGAGGGGGGGCGGCGGCGGTTGATTGCATCACCTCGCAGCACCCACCAGGCCAGTGCCGTGACGCCGACGAGGGCGAAAATGAAGGCGAGGCTGAAGAGGATGTTGGAGTTCCACCACTCGCCGTACAGGTAGAGCACACACCCATTATCGCCTGTCCGGCTCGGCTAACTTAGACCCATCGATCTCCTCGACCTCCTCATCGCCCTGGCGGTGCTCGCGGGCGCCGCCAACGGCTACCGCCGCGGCTTCTGGCTCAGCCTCGCCCAGTACGCGGGTCTGGTGGCGGGCGTGGTGGCCGGCACCGCGGCGGCCGACCCGGTCCTCGGCGCCCTGGGGAAATCCGGTTCCGGGGCCCGCCCCCTGGCGGCGGCCCTGGTCCTGGTCGTGGGCGGCAGCCTGGGGTCCAGCCTCGGCTTCTGGTTGGGCGGCCCGCTCCGCAACGCCATCGCGGACCGCCGGGAGCGGGGCGGCCCGGAGATGCTGGCGGGCGCCGTCTTCTCCGCGGCCGGGATGCTCTCGGTGGTCTGGTTCCTGGGCCTCACGTTCGACCGCGGCCCCAGCCAGGCGCTGGCTCGCCAGGTCCAGGGTTCGGCGGTGCTCGCCCGGCTCGACCTCTTCTTCCCGCGCCCGCCGCCCTGGCTGGCCGGGGTCGAGAAGACCCTGGCCGGAGTCCCGTTCCCGCAGACCTTCGCCGACCTCCAGCCCAACCTCCCGGCCCCGCTCCAGCCGCCGGCCTCGGTGGACACAGCAGAGGTGCGGGGAGCCGCCGGCTCGGTCTTCCGGGTCGCGGGGCGCGGCTGCGGAGGCGAGGTCAGCGGCAGCGCCTACCCGGTGGCCCGCGGCTACCTGGTCACCAACGCCCACGTGGTCGCGGGCACCAGCGGCACGGTCGTCAGCCAGGGTCCGTCCAGCCGCCGGTCGGGGGGCCTCGCCGCGTCAGTGGTCCTCTTCGACCCCGACCGCGACGTGGCGGTCCTCCACGTGCCCGGGCTGACGGTCCCCGCCCTGCCCCCGGCCGCCGCCGCCAGGGGCACCCAGGGAGCCGTCATCGGCTATCCGGGAGGCGGCCCCGAGGACCTGGAGCCGGCCGTGGTGGACACCCAGACCTCCGCCCGCGGCCGCGACATCTACAACGACCGCCTGGTCACCCGGCAGATCCTGGTGATGGAGTCACTGGTCCGCCCCGGCAACTCGGGGGGCCCGCTGATCGACCTCCAGGGCCGGGTGCTGGGGCTGGTGTTCGCGGCCTCCAGCAGCAACTCCAACCAGGCCTATGCGCTGACCAACGCGGAGATCGCGGCCGACGTCCGCTCCGGCGTGGCCACCACCCGCCCGGTGGCGGTCCCCCCCACCTGCGCGGTCTGACCCACCCCCGATCGTCCATTGGAAGGCCCACCTCGGCGCGCAGGCCTGGCTCCGCCAGGCCGGTTGGGTTGTCCCAACGACGCCAAGGCGTCGCGGACCAGAAGGGGGGACTCGTAGGGGGGACCTGTCCCCCCTGCGCCCGCAGTAGCGCTCCGCCTCGTCGATCAGCTGACCTGGATGTCGTCGATAATCGGGTAGCGGAGGACCTCCAGGGCCGGGTGCTG
>JBBSHA010000182.1:0-5138 GCA_038253595.1 Candidatus Dormibacterales bacterium | reverse complement strand
GGCTGGGCCAGAATCCGGTCGATCACCGCCTGGGTGTCGAACTTCCCGGTCTTGCCGAGCAGGGTCAGCGGGCCCCCCTTGTAGGCGCGGCCCGGGACGAACTGGCCGATCGCGGGGGCGTCGAACACCGCGTACGGGCGCGTCACCTTGTTCTGGGCGTCGAGAGTGACCTGGACGGTGCTGCTCGGCTTGGGCTGGGTCCAGCCGGCCAGGGCCTTGGCAACGGCCCGGACGTCGTCCTCCCTGTAGCTGCCGACGCCCATGGTGAACAGTTCCAGCAGCTCCCGCGAGTAGTTCTCATTCGGCGCCGCCCCGGTGCTGGTGGCGAGGTCCAGGTAGCGGAGCATGGCGGGATCGGTCGTGACCCGCATCACCATCGAGCGGAGGTCGGTGAGGCCCATGTCCCGCCAGGTCAGGTTCTGCCAGTAGATGAACGGCTGCTGGTTGCCCACCTTGCGGTAGTCGCTGGTGAAGTGGCCGTGCCAGAACAGCGTCATCCGCTCCGCGAAAGGAGTCGGGCTGTTGAGCATCCAGTCCGCCCACCACTGCTGGAGCCGGCCGATTTCGAGGCGGCTGCCCTTCAGCTGGTCGCCGGCCGCGATGAAGTCCGGCGGCGGCGCGGGCTTGGTCTCGAGCAGCCGGTCCACGGTCCGGCTGAAGCCGAGGGAGGAGGCGGCCTCGAGCTCCGCCGCCGTGGCGCCGAAGGTGGTCCGGCGGAGCAGATGGGCGATCCTGGCCGGCTCCGCGGACAGCGGCGAGATCCAGTCGCCGCGGCCGCTCGGCAGCGCCCGGGCCCCGGGCACCAGCCGCTCCAGCCGTTGGACCTGGTCGGAGCCGAGGCCCAGCAGCCGGGCGGCGGCTACCGCGGTGCCGCCGGCGATAGCCACCCCGAGCACCCGGCGGCGGGTCAGGACGGGCCGCCGCGGGCCGGCTGGAGCGGGGGACGGGGCGGGCTGGGGGAGGCGGTCCTCGCGGGGTCCGGCGAAGCTCATTGCTGCATTGAACCGGAGCCCGGCCCGGCGGGGGTCAGTTTGATGTCAAGCCTTTGTAAGCGAGTGATCCTGCACGGCGCAGGCGGAGGGTGAACGTGGCCGACGCCTGCTGCCGGGCCTGGGTCGCCGTCGGGGCCAGAGCCTCGGTCAGCTCGGCGTGCAGACGGGCGGCCTCCAGCGCCGGCACCACCTGGGCTCCCAGCAGCTCCAGAGTGCGCACGTCGGCGGTCACGGGCTCCGTCCTTGCTCAGCCAGCTGAGCGTTGCGCTGTCCACGTCAATCAACTCGGCGCAGCGCTCGACCACGAGCTGGGCGAGCCGCTCGCGGTCGAGCACCCCGCTGGATGCCACGGCGATCTCGTGCAGGCCGCGGTAGATGAGCCCGCGGCGCTCGCGATCCGCGGCGAGATGCGCCCTCTCGATCGCCGGGGCGAGCTGGGCGGTGAGCTGCTCGAGTGCCAGGCCGTCCCCGGCGCCGAACGGGCGGCCCGCCGCGGATCCCAGCCCGAGCACACCCACCACCCGCTGGTTGATCTTCATCGGGGCCGCCACGGCGGACCCGGGGCCGGCGGCGGTGAGCTCGCCGGCCACGACCGGGCTGCCGGTCTCGTGGGCGCGGCCCAGGATCGCACCCGCGGGCGCCGCCGGTGCGCCCGGGACCGGAACCGGCCGGACGGCCAGCTCCGCCAGCTCGCCGCCGGCCGCCACCCAGCCGACGGCGCCGGACGTCGCCCCCAGCAGCTCCGCCGCGATCTACAACCCGCAACCCGCCAGCTCGCCCGGAGGCACGCCCCGGCCCGCTGGCACGGCGAGTTGATGTCGGGCGTCCCGGGTGCGGGCGGGCGTGACCGGGGATCGGGGGCGCCTCAACGTCGCCAGCTGGCGAAGCGTAACCACCCGACCGCCGGGTTCCGGCCTCCAGGCTGAGAATCACCCCGCTCCGGCGAGCGCGACCGGTGCGCTCGTCAGGCGGTGAGGGCTCGCTGACCGCCCCGGCTGCGGCCGCCGCGGCTGCGCCGGCGCCCCCGGCCCGCCTCGCCGGCCGGCTCCCCCGGCTTGCCGGCGGCCACCGGGCCGGCGGACAGCGGGCCGGCAGGCACCTGAGCCGGGGCCGGGCCACCCTCCGCCAGGTAACGCCAGCCGCCCTCGCTCATCAGGTACGGGAGGTCCAGCTCGGGCAGGTGGGGGGCGCCCTGCTGGAGCAGCCGCCGCCACGACATGCTGTCCTCCGGCGCCACCAGGGTCATCGCGTACCCCTTCTCGCCCATCCTCGCCGTGCGTCCGATCCGGTGGGTGAGCCAGTGCGGGGTGTCCGGCAGCTCGTAGTTGATCACCAGCCCCACGTGGCTGATGTCGAGGCCGCGGGCCGCCACGTTGGTGGCCACCAGGATCTCCGTCCGCTTCTCGCGGAAGGCGGCCATCGTGCGATCGCGGGCGATCTGGGTCATGTCGCCCTGCAGTTCCAGAGCGTTGACTCCCCGGCGGCGGAGGTCGCGGTTGAGCTTGTTGACGCCGTGCTTGGTGCGCCCGAACACGATGGCCGCACCGTTGAAGCGGCGCAGCAGCTGAACCAGCACATCGAGCTTCTGGTCGCGACCGACGCGGAGCAGCCCGTGCTCCAGCTTCGACTCCTCGTCCGCCTCGACCCGGACCCGGACCGGATCCACCAGGTGACGATCGATCATCCGGGTCACCCAGTCCGGCATCGTCGCCGAGGCGAGCACGGTCTGGGGTTGGTAGGTCATGCCGATGATCCGCTCCACGTCCGGAGCGAAGCCGGCGTCCAGCATCTCGTCGGCCTCGTCCAGCACCAGGTACTCGACGCGGCTCAGGGTCAGCTGCTTGCGGCCGACCATGTCCAGGATCCGGCCCGGGGTGCCGACCACCACGTCGACCCCGTCCTTCAACGCCTGGCTCTGGGTGGCGTAGCCGATGCCGCCGTAGAGCAGGGCGACCCGGACGCCGTGGTCGAGACCCTCGAAGACCTGGTGGATCTGCATCGCAAGCTCTCGGGTGGGGGTCACGATGAGGGCCCGGGGACCGGCCGACTGGGCGCCGATGCCCTCGACGACCGGGATCAGGAAGGCCAGCGTCTTGCCCGAACCGGTGGGGGCGGAGATGACCACGTCGCGCCCTTCCAGGAGTGCCGGGATCGATGCCGCCTGCACCGGTACCGGACTTTCGATGTTCTGGCCCGCAAGTGCGGCCAGGGTGCGCGGGCTCACGCCCGCGTCGGCAAATGTGCTCAAAAAACGCGCTCCAGGTGGTCCCCTCTCTTTGCTTCAGCCGGTGCCAGGACGTCCGTTCAACGACGGGGAGAGAGGACCCGAGCGGGCTAGCCGCCCGAGGCGGCTCAACACCCAGCTTAGCAGGCTGGGGCCGGCCTGCCGCCTAGTTCAGGGCGCAGTGCGCTCTCCGGACGCCGACTGGGGGGCGCGGGAGAAGTACGCGGCCACGTCCTCCTCGACCTCCCGGAGGATGAAGTTCAGGGCCTCCGGGCCCGCCAGCTCGAGCGCCGCCATGAACGCCTCGGCGGGTACCGGCTGGTCGCCCGAGCGCCAGCCCGCCAGCGTCTGGCGGGTGAGGGTCTCGCGCTCCAGACTCTGCCGCAGCCGCTCCGCGAGCGCGGTGTTGGAGAGGCCGGTCAGCCGGCTCAGCTGCTCGAACCGCCGGCTCGACTGAATCCGGTAGGCGGTCGGCCGGGGGGGCGGCGACGCGAAAGGCACGGGCACCTTCAGTGCAATGTACCGGCTCGCGACCGGCGCGGTGCAGCGCCGGTGAGGCCGGCGAACCGTGACTCACGCCTGGCTAGGCCCTGGCGCCGACCCCTTCCAACTCGTACCCGAGGTTCGGTTTCAGCCATCTCTCGGCATCGTCCAGCGACACCCCCTTACGGCCAGCATAGTCCTCAACCTGGTCCCGCGCCAGCTTGCCCACGGTGAAATAACGAGCCTGGGGGTGGGCGAAGTAGATCCCCGAAACCGAGGCCGGGGGCGTCATCGCGTAGCTCTCGGTGAGGGCCAGGCCCTGGGACTGGGCGCCCAGCAGGTCGAACAGCCGGCCCTTCTCCGAGTGGTCGGGACAGGCCGGGTAGCCGAAGGCGGGCCGGATGCCGCGGTAGCGTTCCAGGGCCAGGTCCTCCCTCGGCAGCCGGGGTCCGCTCTCGTACCACTCCCTACGCGCCACCTCGTGTAGGTACTCCGCGAACGCCTCGGCCAGCCGGTCGGCCAGGGCCTTGACCATGATCGAGCGGTAGTCGTCGCCCTCACGCTGATAGTCCGCGGCCAGCTCGTCGGCACCCAGGCCGGCTGTCACCGCGAACGCGCCCAGGTGATCGCCGGCGGGCGCGATGAAGTCGGCCAGGCAGCGGTTGGGGCGCTCGTCGCCGTGGTCCACCTGCTGCCGGAGCATTGGGAAGCGGATCCCGTCCGCGAGCAGGATGTCGTCGCCGTCGGCCCGCGCGGGCCAGAACCCGTAGACGCCGCGCGCCCGTAGGCGGTCGCCGGCGATAATCTCAGCCAGCATCTCCCGAGCGCTGCCAAAGAGGTCGCGTGCTGCCTGCCCCATCTCCGGGTGCTCGAGTATGGCCGGGAACCGGCCCTTCAGCTCCCAGGCGTGGAAGAGAAAGGTCCAGTCGATGTACTCGGCCAGCACCGCCACCGAGGGCGCCACGGAACGCGCCCCCGTGAAGGCCGGCACCGGCCGCTCGTCGTAGTTCAGCCGGGAGCGGTTGGCCCGGGCCCTCTCGATCGGGATCAGCACGCGCCGGCCCTTGCCCTGGTGCTGGACCCGAAGCTGCTCCTGGAGCGCGCGGTTGGCGGTGTCGAACGCGCCCTGGCGGCCGGGGTCCATCAGGTCCGAGACCACGCCCACCACCCGCGAGGCGTCGATCACGTGGACGGTCGGCCGGTTGTATTCGGTCGCGATCCGCACCGCCGTGTGCTGCTTGGAGGTGGTGGCGCCACCGATCAGGAGGGGGATCTGCATGCCCCGGCGCTCCATCTCGCGGGCCACCCCCGCCATCTCGTCCAGGGAGGGGGTGATCAGGCCCGAGAGGCCGACCGCGTCCGCCTCCCGCTCGAGCGCGGTGTCGAGGATGTGGTCGGCGGGCACCATCACCCCGAGGTCGATCACCTCGTAGTTGTTG
>JBBSHA010000181.1:0-5138 GCA_038253595.1 Candidatus Dormibacterales bacterium | reverse complement strand
GAGACCGACCCGCGCCAGGATTTCAAGCGCGGCTTCTCGGTGCAGACCGTCTCGCCCCAGCCGATCACCTGGGCCGAACACGTGGTCGCCGAGGGCCACTGGGGCGATGTGCTGAGGCAGTACACGAGGGACTACGTCCACTGGACGACGCTGGGCACACTGTGCGAGTTCCTCCCCCAGCCAGGGAACCGAGTGACCCTTGCCGGCGAGACGGACCGGCACGGACTCCCGGTCGCGCACTTCAGCTACTCGCAGTGCGACAACGACCGGGCCCAGATGAGGCGGGCGCAGGACGTGATGGAGCAGATCCTGGGAGCCGCCGGCGCCACCGAGACCGTGACCATCAAGCGCTATGCCCACCTCATGGGCGGGGCTCGGATGGGGGATAGCGAGAAGACCGGGGTGGTCGATCGCAACCTCCGGTCGTTCGCGGTGCCCAACCTCTACCTCTGCGATGGCAGCGTGACCCCGACGCAGGGAAGCGCCAACCCGGCCCTGACGATCATGGCCCTGGCCGCCAGGCTGGCGGACCACCTGGCTGCTTCCACCAACTGATCGAGCCGCGGCTACAGGAGACTGACGATGACCAAGCTGAAGCGGATCACCACCGATGTATTCACCGTCCCCACCGACCATCCGGAGGCGGACGGCACCTTCGCCTGGACTTCGACGACGATGCTCCTGGTCCGGATCCATGTCGACTCCGGCGAGGTGGGCCTGGGCTACAGCTATACCGCCGCGGCGGCGGCGAAGGTGGTCCACGACCTCCTCGAAGCCCCCCTCCGCGAGGTGAGCCTTGACGCCGTCGGGGCGGCCTGGGAGGCGATGCTGCGGGCCGTACGCAACGTGGGCCGGCAGGGTGTGGCCGCGACTGCCATCTCGGCGGTCGACGTGGCGCTCTGGGACCTTCGGGCGAAGCAGCTCGGCCTGCCGCTCTTTCGGGCCCTGGAGCCATTCCGCGACCGCGTTCCGATCTATGGCAGCGGCGGCTTCACCAGCTACAGCCGCAAGCGCCTGATCGAGCAGCTGGGCGGCTGGGTGGCGGACGGGATCCCGCGGGTCAAGATGAAGATCGGCACCGACCGGGGCACCAGGCTGGAGGTCGACCGGAGCCGGATCCTCAGCGTCCGGGAGGCGATCGGGCCGGATCCCGAGCTGTTCGTCGACGCCAACGGCGCCTACACGGCAAAGCAGGCGGTCGGGCTGGCCACCGAGCTCGGCTCAGCCATCTCCTACTTCGAGGAGCCGGTCTCGTCCGATCACCTGAGCGAGCTGGCGCTTGTGCGCCGGTCGATCGTCCAGGACGTCGCCGCCGGCGAGTACGGCTGGGACCCCTGGTACTTCAGGTCGATGCTCAGTGCGGGGGCAGTCGACATCCTGCAGGCGGACGCAACCCGCTGCCTGGGCGTGACCGGGTTTTTGGAGGCTGCCCGGATGGCTCACGCGTTCGGGATCCCATTCTCCGCCCACACCTCGCCCTCGATTCACGCTCACGCCGGCTGTGCCGTCCCTGAGATCGCGCACGTCGAGTACTTTCACGACCACGCCCGCATCGACGCAATGCTCTTCGATGGAGCCGTGCGTCCGGAGGGCGGCTTCATCCGCCCCGACCCCAGCCGCCCGGGCCTTGGGCTCGAATTCAAGGAGAGGGATGCGGAGCGCTACCGGGCCGCCTGAGCGGTTGTGGACGCCGAATCGCGGGCCTCAACCAGCGGCAGACTGTTGATCGCGGCCCCCGCCAGAGGACCCGCCAGCCAGTCTGACAGGACCCGCACCCGGTCACGCCGGTCGCCGAGCTTGTAGAGGTAGACCGCGCGCCACATGGCCTGGGCGATCCAGCCGGAGACGCGGTGGCCCATGAACTGGCTGACGGCAAAGCGACCGCCGAGGTCGACCCAGGTGCCGAGGTAGCGGTACTCGAAAGGCCTTAGGTGGCCGCCCTCAAGTTCGGCGACGACGTTCTGCGCTGCCGCCGCCGCCTCCTGGACGGCCGCCTGCGCGGTCGCCGGCACCGGCTGCCCGCCGGAGCTCACGGCGGCTATGTCACCGAGTGCGTACACACCCGCCTGGCCCCTGAGCCTCAGGCTCTGGTCGACCTGGAGGCGACCTCTGGAGTCGACTGCCGCACCCCTCACGCGGGCAGCTATCGGGCTCGCCCCGACCCCGGCAGCCCACAGGACCAAGCCGGAATCGATCCGCCACCCTCCCTCCAGGGCCACCCCCCCAGCGTCGACCGCATGGACCTTGGACTTGGTGTCAACCTCGATCCGCTCCGAGGCGAGCCGAGCGGCCGCGATCCGCCGCAGAGAGCCGTCGAGGTGGGGCAGAACCTCGTCGGCGGCCTGGAGGAGGTGGACCCGCGGCTCGGTTGCCGCAATCCGGGGGTAGCCGGGGAGAAGCTCGCTGACCAGCGCGCTGAGGTTGGCGGCGGCCTCCACCCCGGTCGAGCCGCCGCCCACCACCACGAAGGAAAGCCGCGAGCGGTCGCCGTGCCGCCCCCTCGTACGCTCGGCGCTGACCTCCTCGAAACGGCTGATCACCCTGTCGCGGACGGCGATGGCATCCTCGATCGACTGAAAGGTGAGGGCATGGTCTGAGGCGCCCTCGGTTCCGAAGAAGGTGGTGTGCCAGCCGAGCGCGATGATCAGCCGGTCGAAGGGCAGCTCGCATTCGCCGGTGTTCACGATACGGCGCTCGAGATCGATCTCCGTCACCTCGGCCTGGAGGAACTCCGCGCCGGCCCCCAGCAGATCCTGCCGCAGCGGCCGGAGGACGTGCTGGAGTTCGATGGAGCCGGGGATCACCTCCGGGACCATGGGCCAGAAGGTCATGAAGTCGTTGCGATCCACAAGCAAGAGGCCGGCATCAGGGGGGAGCGCTCGCCCCAACTCGCGTGCTGCGGTCAGCCCAGCAAAGCCCCCCCCGAGGACCAGAACCCTCGGCCGCCCCATCAAGTAATGACGGAGTGAGGCTGCGGGCCGGCGGCGCCGCACAGCGGCGGTCCCCCCGATCGCAGCGCCCGCAAGGGCGCCGGCGGCAAGTGCGGTGCTGAGTCTCATGGATCTCACGCTAGTTCGGCCACCCAGACCCGGCTGTGTGCCGGCGCACAGCCCGGCCGGCAGCCGCCGGATGACGCTGGAGGCATGAACCTGAGTCGAAAGGTGGCGGTCGTGACGGGCGCCGGAAGCGGGATCGGGTACGCCATCGCCCAGCGATTTGGCGAGGCGGGCGCGTCGGTCGTGATCAACCACCTGGGCGACGGGGACCAGGCGGAGCCACTCGCGAGGGAGCTGACTGAGGGTGGCCGGCGCGCGATCGCGGTCGAGGCGGACATCTCCGTCAGGGCCCAGGTGCGGGCCTTAATGGAGCGGACTGTGTCTGAGTTCGGCGGGATCGACATGCTGGTCAACAACGCCGGCATCGAGAATCCCGCCCCCTTTCTGGACCTGAGTGAGAGCGATTGGGACAAGGTGGTCGCGGTTGACCTCAAGGGAGCCTTCCTCTGCGCGCAGGAGGCCGCCCGCCTGATGAAGGACAGCGGCGGCGGATCGATCGTCAACATCTCCTCGATCCACGAGGACAACACCTTTTCGGGCTACACGCACCACTGTGCCGCCAAGGGCGGGATACGGATGATGATGCGGAACGCCGCTCTCGAACTGGCGCCGTACTCGTTCGCGTCAACAACGTCGCCCCCGGCGCCATCGCAACCCCGATCAACTCCAAGACCGAGGCCGATCCCAGGAAGATGGCCGAACTCGCCAGGATCATCCCTCTGGGCCGGCTGGGGCGCCCGGAGGAGGTGGCGGAGGTTGCTCTCTTCCTCGGCAATCGGCGGGGACATCGGCCTGCTGATCGGCGCGGACGTGGAATTTGAGCGCAGAGCGTCAGAGCTTCACTGCAGGTTCTCGATCAGAACCCAGGACCGGGTCCGGCTGTCGATCGAGTTTGCTCGCCCTTCCGACCTGCCATCCGCCGAGGTCCGCCCGCCTCCGCCGGGCGAGCTGGATCGGCAGCTGACGGAGACCGTGGACTGGTGGCGGCGCTGGTCGCAGCAGATCTCGCTGGACGGTCCCCATGGTCCCGGGGTCCTCCGCTTCGCCCTGGTTCTGAAGGCTCTGACGAACCGGCGAACCGGCGCGATCGCGCCGGCGGCGACCACCTCCCTGCCGGAGACGCCGGGTGGCGCCCGAAACTGGGATTACCGCTTCAGCTGGATCCGTGATTCCAGCTTCAGCGCCCGCTCGCTGGCCGAAGTCGGCTGCGATGCCGAGGCCGGCCGCTTTCGGCGCTTCATTCAGGAGAGTTCGGCGGGGTCGGCCGATGACCTTCAGATCATCTACGGAGTGGGCGGCGAACGACGGCTGACGGAGGTCGCGCTCGATCTCGACGCCTACGGGGAGTTGTTGGAGCTGAGCTGGCACTGGCATCTATGAGGCCACGCTCCCGACGACGATTACTGGCGTTTCATCACGGAGCTGGTCGAGACGGCCGCTCGCCGCTGGAAGGAGCCTGACCGCGGGCTCTGGGAGATCAGGGGCAGCCGCAACACTTCGTCCACAGCAAGGTGATCCTCTGGAGCGCCATCGACAAGGGAATCAGGCTAGCCGAAAACTGCCTCCGTCAGGCTGTCGGGTTTCAAAATGAGGGTTGGGGTAAGGTGCCGAGTCTTTACCATCAGAACGCACGGCCTACGCGTCCACCAGGGTTGTTCGCGACGAGGATCACGGGCGAGATGAGCCGAGCGTGCCGCAACCCCATATGGATCAGCAGGTATGAAGCCAATGACTGGCGAAGCTGCGGGGTGGTTTCAGGCAGCCGACCGAGCGTACTCGTTAATCAAGCCGCCGAGCCGCTTGTGGCGGACGATCCGTCCCCCGGTCACCACGTCCTGATCGGGAACTGGAACCTTGAGGCCCAGGCCACGATGTGGCCGGGCGCGGTTGTAGTGATCGGTAAATTCCGCGATGACCGTGCACAGGTGGCGCTCACTGAAGATGAGGATCCGGTCCAGCGCCTCGCGCCGGGCAGTCTGGACCCAGCGCTCGGCGATTGAATTCGCGCGGGGGTGTGCCGTTAACCCGTCTCAGTCATCTCGCAAGCAAGGCCCAAGAGGAACTCGGGCGGGCGGCTGAACT
>JBBSHA010000180.1:0-5177 GCA_038253595.1 Candidatus Dormibacterales bacterium | reverse complement strand
GCTGGGCGTCCAGCTCCGGCTGCTTGATATCATGGATGGAGATGCGGACGCGGTTGCCGAACTTCTACTCCAGGTATTCGAGCAGCTGGTCCACGGAGGCACCACCCTACCCGATCACGATTCAGGGCTTGGCGGTGTGGATGGTGACTGTCATCTGGGAGTTGGAGCTGCGCTCGGTCTCGATCTTGGCGATCCCGGCGTTGCGGAGGCGGCCCAGGATGAGCCGGCGCATGTCGAGGTCCTCGTGCAGGAGCTTGGTGTAGTCCTTGTCGGGAGCGAACCAGTTCGCCTCCCACGTCCGGTAGACCCCGAGCCGGAATCCGTTCGGGTGAACCTTGTGACCCAACTAGTTGCTCTCCTCGGTGGTGACCGGCTCGCTCGCGGGCGCCGGCGCCGCCGCCGGCTTGGAGGCGGCCCTGGCGGCCGGAGCCGGCCGCGGCGCGGCGCGGCGCCGGGCGCGCGCGGCCGGGCGGCGGGGGGGCACCTCGGGCCGGTCCTCGACGATCGCGGTGATGTGGCAGGTGCGGTGGAAGTACTGGTGCGCCATGCCCCGGCTAACGGGGCGGATGCGCTTCATCGTCGGTCCCTCGTCGATCAGGATGTGCTTCAGGAAGAGGTCGTCCCGCGAGAGGTTGAAGTTGTGCTCGGCGTTGGCGGCGGCCGACCTGATGGCCTTGGCCACGTCCGCGGCGGCGTGCCGGGGGGAGAACTCGAGGGCGGCGAGCGCCTCGTCCACGCGCATGCCGCGGACCATGTCCGCGATCAGGCGGGCCTTGCGCGGCGTGCGCCGGATGTACCTGGACCTGGCGATCACCTCCATCAGATGATTGATTCCAAATTCGCGGTGAGAGATTTGGTCCCCAGGTGCCCCAGATCGGGGTCGGGTGCCGAGGACCGGAGGAAGCGCACCAGCGGTGCCGGCCCGAGGACCGCAGAAGCCTGGCCGCGAGATGGGGTGCATGGGGGCCAAGGATCCGCGGTGGATTTGGAATCAATCATCTATCGCGGCCCGCTGCCCTTCTCGGTCTTGCCGCCGTGGCCGCGGAAGTGCCGCGTCGGGGCGAACTCGCCGAGCTTGTGGCCGACCATATTCTCGCTGACGAAGACCGGGATGTGCTTGCGCCCGTCGTGGACCGCCACGGTGTGGCCGACCATCTCCGGGAAGATCGTGGACGCGCGGGCCCAGGTCCGGATCACCTTCTTCTCGCGGGTCACGTTGAGCCGGACCACCTTGGCCTGCAGCTTGGCGTCGATGTAGGGACCCTTCTTGAGTGAGCGCGACACCTACTTCTTCTCCCGGCGCCGGATGATCAGCTGGTTGGAGGCCTTCTTGGGCTTGCGGGTGCGCAGGCCCAGGGCGGGCTTGCCCCACGGCGTCTTGGGATTGCCGCCCGGCCCGGTCTTGCCCTCCCCGCCGCCGTGGGGGTGGTCGACCGGGTTCATGGTCGCGCCGCGCACGGTCGGCCGCTTGCCCAGCCAGCGGTTGCGGCCGGCCTTGCCGCCGGACTCGTTCTCGTGCTCGAGGTTGCCGACCTGGCCGATGGTGGCCATGCAGCGGGCGTGGATGCGGCGCAGCTCGCCCGAGGGCATGCGCACGACCGCGTAGTCGCCCTCCTTGGCGAGCAGCTGGGCGGCGGCGCCCGCCGAGCGCACCAGCTGGCCACCGCGGCCGAGCGTCAGCTCGAGGTTGTGGATCGTGGAGCCGAGCGGGATCCGCTGCAGCGGCAGCGCGTTGCCCACCCTGACCGCGGCCTCGGGGCCGCTCATGATCGGGTCTCCGACGCGCAGCCCGAGTGGGGCCAGGATGTACCGCTTCTCGCCGTCGGCGTAGTGGAGCAGCGCGATCCGGGCGCTCCGGTTGGGGTCGTACTCGATCGTCGCCACCCGGGCCGGGACCGCGAACTTGTCCCGCCGGAAGTCGATCTTGCGGTAGGCCCGGCGGCCGTCCCCGCCACGGTGGCGGACTGTGATCTTGCCCTGGTTGTTGCGGCCCGCGTGGTTGGGCAGCGTCTCCAGGAGCTTCTTCTCGGGCCGGTCCGTGGTGATCTCCTCGAAGCTTGAGACCGACATGAAACGGCGCCCGGGACTGGTCGGCTTGTACTTTCTGACTGGCACGGCTACACGCTCCCGAACAGGCCTTCGAGCCGCTGCCCGGGCCGCAGAGTGACGATGGCTTTCTTCCAATCGGACGTCCTGCCGGTGATGCCGCGGCTGCCGGTGCGGCGGCTCTTGCCGCGCATGCTCACGGTGTTCACCGAGACCACCCTGATGCCCTGCTCGGAGTACTGCTCCTCGAGCGCGCGGGCGATCTCCGGCTTGGTCGCGTCCCCGGCGACCCGGAACGTGTACCGGTTCTCCTGGAACATAGAGTACGTCCGCTCGGTGATGAGGGGACCGTGGATGACCTGGGCAGCGCTACGGCTCACGCGAAGTTCTCCTCGATCAGGTCGAGGGCGTCCTTGGCGATCACCAGCCGGTCGTGGCTGAAGATGTCGTAGAGGTTCAGGTTGCGGGCGATGATGACCTTGGCCCAGGGCAGGTTGTTGATCGAGCGGGCAACGACGTCGTTGGGCGCGGGCAGGACCACCAGAACTGAGCGCTCGACCCCCAGCTCGCGCAGCATCAGGGCCACGGTGCTGGTCTTGGGGGCCTCGAGCCCGAAGCCGTCGAGCACGCTCACCTTGCCCTCGCCGGCCTTGATGCTCAGGGCCGAGCGCAGGGCCAGCCGGCGCATCTTGCGCGGCATCCGCTGGGCGAAGCTGCGGGGCTGGGGTCCGAACACGGTGCCCCCACCGACCATCGACGGCTCCCGCTCAGAACCGTGGCGGGCCCGGCCGGTGCCCTTCTGGCGGTAGGGCTTGGCGCCGCCGCCCGAGACCATGCCCCGCTTCTTGGTGGCCGCCGTGCCCTGCCGGGCGTTCGCCAGCTGGCGCAGGTAGGCCTGGTGCATCACCGCCATGTTCGGGGTCTCGCCGAAGATGGCGATGGGCAGCTGGGCCTCCCCGGAGCCGGCGCCCTGGGCGTTGTGGCTGGGAACCAGGAGGGTGCCGGCGGCGCCCATCAGCGCTTCGCCGCCTTCTGCTTCACCGAGCCCCGGATCAGGACGATCGAGCCGCGGCCGCCGGGCACGCCGCCGCCGAGCATGATCAGGTTCCGCTCCGCATCGACCCGGATCACTTTCAGGCCCTGCACCGTGGTCCGCTGGTTGCCCATCTGGCCGGCCATCTTCACGCCCTTGAAGACTCGGGCGGCGTCGGTGGCGCCGATCGAGCCGGGCTGGCGTACGTTCATCGAGCCGTGGCTCTCCGGACCGCGGCTGAACCGGTGCCGCTTGATCAGCCCCTGAAAGCCCTTGCCCTTGCTGTCGGCGGTGACGTCCACCAGCTCGCCGGCGGCGAAGAGCTCGCAGGTGAGCTGCTGGCCCGCCTCGACGCCCTCGTAGCCGCGGACCTCGCGCACGTAGCGGGCGGGCTCCACGCCGGCCCGGGTGAACTCGCCCAGCTGGGGCTTGTTGAGCCGCCCGGCAGCGGGTGCGAACGCCAGCCGGGCGGCCGGGTAGCCGTCCTTCTCGGTGGTCCGAAGCCCGAGCACGTGGCAGGGCCCCGCCTCCAGGACGGTCACCGCCGACAGCGTGCCGTCGGCGTTGAACATCTGCGTCATGCCCACCTTGCGAGCCAGCAGTCCCTTGTTGGCCATTCTTCTAGAGCTTGATCTCGATCGAGACCCCGGCCGGCAGGTTGAGGCGCATCAGGGCGTCGACCACCCGGGGGTTGGGATCGAGGATGTCCACGATCCGCTTGTGGGTCCGCATCTCGAACTGCTCCCGGGAGTCCTTGTCGATGAACGGGGAGCGGATCACGCACATCTTGTTGATCTCGGTCGGGAGCGGGATGGGGCCCGCCGTGCGCGCGTTCGTCCGCCTGGCGGTGTCGACGATCTTGTCGGCCGCCTGGTCCAGGACCTTGTGGTCGTAGGCCTTGAGACGGATACGGATTTTCTGAGCCACGTTGGAAGGACCCCTCTCCCCCGCTGCCTACTTGACGACCGACGTCACGACGCCGGCTCCGACGGTGCGGCCACCCTCGCGGATCGCGTAGCGGAGGCCCTCCTCGATGGCGATGGGCGTGATCAGCTCGATCTCCATCTCCACGTTGTCGCCCGGCATGCACATCTCGACGCCCTCGGGCAGCTTGATGGAGCCGGTCACGTCGGTGGTCCGCATGTAGAACTGGGGCCGGTAGTTGGAGAAGAACGGCGTGTGGCGGCCCCCCTCCTCCTTGGTCAGGACGTAGACGTTGGCCTTGACCTGGGTGTGGGGTTTGATCGAGCCGGGCTTGGCCAGCACCTGGCCGCGCTCGACGTCCTCGCGCTTGACGCCCCGCAGCAGTGCCCCCACGTTGTCGCCGGCGCGGGTCTCATCCATCTGCTTGTGGAACATCTCGAGCGCGGTGACCACTGTCTTGCGGGTGTCCCGAACCCCCGAGATCTCGATCTCCTCGTTGACTTTGAGCTTGCCACGCTCGACCCGGCCGGTGACCACAGTGCCCCGACCCTCGATGGTGAACACGTCCTCGACCGGCATCAGGAAGGGCAGGTCCACCTTGCGCTCGGGCTCGGGGATGTAGCTGTCCACCGCGTCCATCAGCTGGGTGATCTTGTCCATCCACTCCTGCTCGCCCTCGAGCGCCTTCAGCGCCGAGAGGCGGACGATCGGGATGTCGTCGCCGGGGTACTCGTAGCGGCTCAGGAGCTCGCGCAGATCCAACTCGACCAGCTCGATGAACTCCTCGTCGTCGACCATGTCGACCTTGTTGAGGGCCACCACCAGGAAGGGCACGTTGACCTGCCGAGCCAGGAGGATGTGCTCGCGGGTCTGGGGCATGGCGCCGTCGTTGGCGGCCACCACCAGGATGGCGCCGTCCATCTGGGCGGCGCCGGTGATCATGTTCTTGATGTAGTCGTGGTGACCGGGGCAGTCCACGTGGGCGTAGTGGCGCTTCTCGGTCTCGTACTCGACGTGGGAGATGGAGATGGTGATCCCGCGCTGCTTCTCCTCGGGCGCCTTGTCGATCTTGTCGAAGGCCGTGAACTCGGCCAGGCCCTTCCCCGCCTGCGTCTTGGTGATCGCGGCGGTCAGGGTCGTCTTGCCATGGTCGATGTGACCGATGGTGCCGATG
>JBBSHA010000179.1:0-5197 GCA_038253595.1 Candidatus Dormibacterales bacterium | reverse complement strand
CCAGCATCTACGGAGCGACCGAGCAGCGCAACGCGGTGGACCGGGCCGCCTACCTGGCCGGGTCTGACCTCCGGGTCACCTACGGGCTCAACCAGCAGCCTCCCGCCCTGCGCGGGGCGCTGGGCGGCCTGCACGAGGTGAGCGCCTCCACCGACGCCTACCGGGTCCAGGGCAACCCGGGCCGGGCCACCCTGGAGGCCACCGTGCTGGGCATCGACCCGGGCGCCTTCGCGAGCGCCGCCTGGTCGCGCCAGGACCTCTACGGCGAGCCGATGTCGAAGCTGACCCGGCGCCTGATCGACCGGGATCCCGATGGGCTGGCCCTGCCCGGCCGGCCGGCCCTGGTCTCGGTCTGGGTCTGGAGCAGCGGCCTGGACACCGACCTTCTGGCCCAGGTCACGGACGCCGCCGGCCAGGCCTGCATCTGCCGGCTCGGACGCCTCGACTTCACCGGCTGGCGCCGGCTGCAGGCGCCGCTGAGCATCGGCGAGCCGGGGTCGCCGGTCTACCCGGTACGCGTCCGCAGCCTGGTCGTGGCGGGCGGCCTGGGCACCCTTCACCAGGGTGAGCTGGCGCTGAGCGACCTCGGCGGCGACGCCGGCGTGGCCGAGCCCTTCGAGCAGCCGGCTGCCTGGTGGCGGCAGATCAAGGGCACGGACGCCTCGGTGAGCGACCTGACGCCCTCCGCCAGGCATCCCCGCGACGGCGGCCGCGCAACCGCCACCCTCTCGGTCAGCACCGAGCTGGGGGACATCGTCCTCCGCCCCGACCCCTCCAAGAAACCGGTGCCCGCCTTGCTCTCGAGCGTCACCCTGCAGAGGCTGGGGATCGGCCTCAACGAGCCCTTCCCGCTCCACGTGGACGCCCATGGGCTGGATATCGTCGCCGTCGGCGTCCTCGACTACTTCCCCACCCTCTATCCCGGCCAGGACCAGTTCCTGGTCCTGCCCCGGGATTCCCTGCTCTCCCACCTCGGCCACGATCAGTCCAGCACCGCCTGGCCCAACGAGGTCTGGGTCCGCCTGGCGGGCGCCTCCCAGCCGGTCATCGACCGGCTCGACCGGGCGGGCACGGTGATCGACCTCTTGGACCGGCAGGCCCTGGAGGCGGCGGCGCTGGCCAACCCGCTCCGGCTCTCCCTCGACGCCACCCTGGTGGTCGGCTTCGTGGCGGCGCTCCTGATGGCTGTGGTCGGCTTCGGGCTGCACTTCGTGATCGCGGCCCGGGGCCGCCTCAGCGAGTACGCGATCCTCCAGGCCAACGGCCTCTCGCCGGCGATGATCCGGCGCAGCCTCAAGACCGAGCAGCTGGTGCTGGTGCTCCACAGCGTGGTCAGCGGCACCGCGCTCGGCTTCGTGCTCGCCTACGCTGTGCTGCCCGCCGTCCAGCTGGGCAGCGAGGTGACCGACTACATCCCCCCCACCGTGATCACGGTCAACCCCCTCACGGCGGCGCTGGCGGTGCTGGCGGTCCCGGCCGGGGCGGCCCTGGTGGGCAGGCTGGTGGGCCGGACCTCACAGCGGTTCGGCCTGCTCCAGGAGCTGAGGCAGATCGGGTGACCCAACTGGTCGAGGCGGAGGGGCTGGTCCACATCTACAAGACGGCCGAACTCGAGGTGGTCGCTCTGCAGGGCCTCGACCTCCACCTCGAGCCCGCCGAGACGATCGCCATCGCCGGCCGCAGCGGCAGCGGCAAGACCACGCTCATGAACATCCTGGCCGGGGTGGAGAGGCCGAGCGCCGGACGGGTCCAGGTCGGCGGCCACGACCTGACCCGGATGGACGGGTCGGAGCAGGAGGAGTACCGGCGGCGGGTCGTCGGCTACCTCTGGCAGCACGCCCAGGTCAACCTCTGGCCGGAGCTCACCGCGCTGGAGAACGTCCAGGTCCCGATGCTGGCCGGTGCCGGCGGCCACCGCGGGCCCGCCGCCCAGTCCCGCCGACTGCTGGAGGCCCTCGGCCTCGGCTCCCGGCTCTCTCACCGCCCGGACCGGCTGTCGGGCGGCGAGAACCAGCGCCTGGCGATGGCGATCGCGCTCGCCAACGGCCCCCAGCTCCTGCTCGCCGACGAGCCGACCGCGGAGCTGGACGGAGCCACCTGCCGGGGCCTGCTCGCAGACCTCGCGCAGCTGCTCCGGGAGCTGAACGCGGGAGCGATCATGGTGACCCACGATCGGCAGCTGGAGCGGTACGTGGACCGCGTCATCCAGATCCGGGACGGCCGCACGGCCACCGAGACGCGCTACGTCGAGCACGCCAGCGGCCACCTGGTCGCCGACGAGCTGGTGATCATGGACCGGGCCGGCCGGCTCCAGATCCCCCGCCATCACCTGGAGGAGCTGGGCCTGCGGGACCGGGTCCGCATCCGCCGCGAGGGCGAGGGCCTGCGCATCCTGCCGCTGGACGCCGGGGCCGATGCCTGAGGTCCTGACCGGCAGCCGCCTGACGCGCACGTTCGGCGCCGGCGCGACGGCGGTGACCGCGGTCACGGACGCCTCGCTGAGCATCCAGGAGGCGGAACTGGTGGTCGTGCTCGGCCGCTCCGGGGCCGGCAAGTCGACCCTGCTCAGCCTCTGCGGAGGGCTCGATCGACCGGACGCGGGAACCCTGTGGGTCGCCGGCAGCGATCTGCTGACGCTGCGCGGCGCCGGCCACGAGGCCTTCCTCCGGCGCACCGTGGGCTGGGTCTTCCAGTCGGCCGGGCTGCTGCCCCTGCTGACTGCCGAGGAGAACGTTTCCCTGGCCCTGCGCCTCCTCGGCAAGCCGGCGCCCATTGCCCTGCGGGACGCCCGGATCGCCCTCGAGTCGGTCGGGCTCGGCGCCCGCGCCGGGCACCGCGGCAACGAGCTGTCGGGGGGCGAGCAGCAGCGGGTGGCCCTGGCCCGGGCGCTGGTCAAGGCCCCCGCCCTGCTGCTCGCCGACGAGCCCACCGCCCAGCTCGACACCGAGACCGCGCGCACGATCATGGCCCTGATCCGGCAGGCGGCGGACTCGGGCACCGCCGTCCTCCTGGCCACCCACGACGAGGCGGCCGCGGAGGCGGCCGACCGGGTCCTGCTAATGGAGGACGGAGTGCTCCGAGAACGGGCCCCGGCGGCGACCGGCCCGACCTAGCAGCCCGTCCGAGTAACGCCTCGCAGTCGCGGTTGAGCCCTCAGCCCTTGCGGTACTCGTCCGGGACGGGCACCGCCGCCACCGCGCCGCCCGCCTCTTTCCAGGCGTCAAACCCGATCTCCAGGTGGGCCACGTCGGCGTAGCCGAGCCGGAGCAGCGCGTCGGCGGCCAGGGCCGACCGCTTGCCGCCCGCGCAGTAGAGGATGGTCCGCCGGTCCGGCTGGAGGAAGCCCCTGTGGTATTCCGACTCGGGGTCGGCCCAGAACTCCAGCATCCCCCGCGGCGCGCTGTGCGCCCCCGGGATGGCGCCCGCGGCCCAGCGTTCGCGGACGTCGCGCACGTCCACGACGACCGCGCTGCCCTCTTCCAACTCCCGCTCCAGCTGCTCCCGGCTCACCACCGGCACCCGCGTCTTGGCATCGTCGACCATCCGCTCGACCGACATCTCATCCTCCTGGCCCGCTCTCACGCCGGCCCGATCTCACGCCGCCCACGGGCCGGCTGCCCTCGAGTCTACTAAGGCGTGTGGAGAAGCGGTACGGGCCGGGCGAGGACGCCACCGGCCTGATGCCGGGCGACTTCATCCTGACCCACCGCCAGGGCACCATCCCCCGCCTGATCCGCATCGGCGAGCGCCGGCGCTACGGATCCGGCGAGGCCTACTGGAGCCACGCCGCCCTGATCGTGGGCGCGGACGGGTCGCTGGTCGAGGCCGAAAGCAAGGGCGTCGTGCGCAGCCCGCTCAGCAAGTACCGGCCGCGCGAGTACCAGGTGGTGCGCATGCAGAACCGGCTCGACGAGGCGGCCCGGCAGAGGGCTGTGGCCTACGCCAACGGGCGGATCGGGGCCGCCTTCGGCTACCTCGTGATGGCCGCCCTCAGCATCTGGCTGCTGACCGGGATCAGGATCAGCGCCGCCCGCGAGGACCACCAGATCTGCAGCGGGCTGGTCGCCCACGCCTACCAGGAGGCGGGGCTGGACGTTGGCGGCGACCCCACCTTCATGCTCCCGGCCGACCTGGCCCGGCGCTTCGAGGAGCGCTCGGGTTAGGGCCGGCAGCGGCTGGGGCCGCCCGCGGACCGGCTGGGGACCGGCCGGAGACGGAAAGCGGGGGCAGCGCTGACGGTCTCACCTCCCGCGGCAGCCGAGCCTACGACTTACGCCCCACGCTGCTGGCCAACGTACGGCCGGTTGCCGGCCCCGTCGATGGGCGCGGATGCCCCGCCGGCCCGCTTGCCCAGGACATGACCGCCGGCGCCCGGAAGAGCGTCCGCGATTGCCCAGTGGCGGCGCTCGCGAGCCGCCCGCTCAGACCCGCTCGCGGAACCAGGCGGCGGTGTCCGCCAGCCCGTCCTCCAGGCTGACCTCCGGGCGCCAGCCGAGTTCCCTCTCGATCAGCGCCGTGTCCAGCGCCGACGTCTTCTGGTCCCCCGGCCGGGGTGGACCGTGGCGGGCGCCGGCGGCCGACCCCAGAGCCGCGGCCAGGAGCTCGAACAGCCGGTTGACGGTGACCTGGCGGCCGGTGCCCACGTTGTAGTGGCCGAGCCGGCCGGCGTCGAGGGCGAGCAGGTTGGCCCGGACCACATCGCGGACGTGCACGTAGTCGCGGGTGGCCTCGCCGTCGCCGTTGATCACGGCCTCCTGGCCGGCCAGGAGCCGGCTGCAGAAGATCGCCACCACCCCCGCCTCACCGTGCGGATTCTGGCGCGGCCCGTACACGTTGGCGTAGCGGAGGGCGGTGTAGCCGACTCCGTGCTGGACGGCGAAGGCGTGCAGGTAGTGCTCGAACGCCAGCTTGGCGACCCCGTACGGCGACACTGGCCAGGCCGGGTGGGTCTCGGGAGTGGGCATGACCTCGGCATCGCCGTACAGCGCCCCGCCCGTGGATGAGAAGACCAGGCGGGAGCCGGCCTCGCGGGCCGCGGCCAGGATGTTGAGGGCGCCGATCACGTTCACGTCGGCGTCGACCAGCGGTTCCGCGACCGACCGGCTGACGCTCATCTGGGCGGCCAGGTGGCAGACCGCGTCGGGCCTCAGCTCGAGCAGCAGTTGGGCCGCGGCCGGCGAGCGGATATCCAGCGCTT
>JBBSHA010000178.1:0-5281 GCA_038253595.1 Candidatus Dormibacterales bacterium | reverse complement strand
GGCCGCCCGACCCCGAGGGCTGTAACGGTGGTTGAGCGCTTGTTCTTCACCAAGCCCGCCGTGGCGGAGGTGGTGGCCGACCCCGGCGGCCGGCGGCCAATCCCCGCGGCCTACGCCGACGGCATCGGCGCCTACCTGGCGTCGCTCTGAGCCCAGCAAGAAAGCCTCCCGCCCGGGCGTTGCAGGTAGCGAGGCATGGCAGCAATCCAGCTGGCGGCAACCCCGCCCCTCTCGCCCGACGGCAACTTCTGGTAGGACGGGACCCGCTGGCAGCCGCTCTTCTCGCCTGACGGCCGCCACCGCTGGAACGGCCAGGCCTGGGAACCGGTGGGCGAGTGGGCGGCCACCGCCGGCCCCGCCCCGGTCGCGGCGCCGGAGCCGGCCGGGAAGGCACGGCCGGAGGCGGCCGCGGACAAGCCGTCCTGGCTGGCGACTGGGGTCGAGATGCCGCGCCCGCAGTGGTCGTCGGGGCCGTCGGCCGAAATCCCCCTGATGCCGCGCGCGCCGGTACCGGCGTTCATGATGGCGCGGCCCCAGGCGCGCCGCAGCGGCCTCGGCACCCAGCTCTTCAACGCCCGCTTCATCGTCATCCCGCTCCTGATCCTGACCGTCGCCGGGGCCGCCTTCTACCAGTACGCGGGAGGCGCCAACTCCCCCTTCATCACCCCGGTCCTGGCCGCATCCACGGCCCGGCTGGCGTACACGGCGGGGGACACCAATCGCTACGCCGTCCACCAGGACATGCACGGCAAGCTGACGCTACCCGACCGCAGCGGCGGCGACTCCTGGTCGGCGATCGACGCCATCGAGGCGATGAGGTGCAGAAGGTCGACCCCGACGGCACCGCCACCATGAGCTTCCGGTTCGAGCAGCTGAGCGGCCGTTTCGACGGCCAGCCGGTGACCTTCGACGCCGCCCAGGCCCACGAGATCCAGCTCGTGATCAGTCCCGACGGGCGCATCGTCAGCGGCGGCACCAACGGCAGCGCGGGTGGCAAGCAGACCAACAGCGTGCCCGGCGGCGACCAGTTCTCCTCCATCCTCCCCACCCACGACGTCAAGGCGGGCGACAGCTGGGGCGTGTCCTTCGACCGTCCCAACCCGGTCGGCTCCGGCACCATGCACTACACGACCGTCAACACCTTCCTGCGCTACGACGATCTCGACAACCGCAAGATGGCGGTGCTCCACACCAACTACTCGCTGCCGATCGACGTGCTGCTCGACATCCGCCAGCTGCTGGCCCTTACGGGTGACGACCCGGGTGCCTTCCCGGCGGCCTCGGCGATCTCCTACAAGGGCCACGAGAGCGGCGAGATGACGAGTTTCGTGGACGTTGCCAGCCACCAGTTGACCAAGGCCGACGACCTCTCCGACTTCGATTTCGCGATGAGCTTCCAGGGCCTGCCCGCGGGCCCCCAGTTCGCCCCACTGGGCGGCAGCTTCCACTTCACCGGCCGCCAGAACGCGAGCCTGCGCAAGCTCTGAGCCGGGCTCGACCGGGCCACGCCCGGTTATGCTCAGGGCGATGCCGGGGCGCCTTCGCCCGTCCGTCCTCCGGGCCGCCCTGGCCCTGCCGGTCGCCCTGGCCGCCCTGGTTCCGGCCGCCGCCCAGGCCCACGTCGATTACGTCACGCCTCCCGGGGGCCACCCGGCATCGACCCGCTCCCCTTCTTCCTGAGGACGGCTGCGCAGGCACCCAACCCGGTGCTGCTGGGGGGCGGGGCGGTCCTCATCCTGGGCCTGCTTGCTCTCGGCGTGCTTCATCCCCCCGGCTGGGCCTGGGAGCAGCGCCTGCGCGACCAGCTCGAGTCCTACCGCCCCTTCCTGCCCTGGATCCTGCGGCTCTCGGCCGGCCTGCCCCTGGTCGGCGCCGGCTTTTCCGGATACGACTTCGCCCCCGACGTCCGGGCGGGGCTGGTCCCGAGCCACCTCCTCGCCTACCTGGGCTTCCTGATCCTGCTCGGCCTGTTCGTCCGGCCGGCGGCCGCTGCCTGCCTGCTGCTCTACCTCTACGCGCTGGCCGCCCGGCCCCACCTGGCCGAGGCGGCCGAGTACTTAGCGCTGCTCGGGGGACTCTGCCTGACCGGCCCCGGCCGGCCCTCGCTCGACGACCTGCTGGCGCACGCCTTCCCGGCGCTCGTGCCGAGCCTCGCGGGTGCTCCCCGACGGCGACCCTGGCGATCGCCGGCGATCGAGCCCTACCTCGGCACCGTGCTCCGGCTGGGCCTGGGGGCCAGCCTGGCCGCGGTTGGCATCCAGGAGAAGCTGCTCGACCCGGGGCGCTCCCTGGCGGTGGTGGCCAAGTACCACCTGACCTCGGTGGTCCCGGTGACGCCCGGCATGTGGGTGCTGGGCGCGGGGCTGGTGGAGACAGCCCTCGGCCTGCTGCTCATCGCGGGGCTGCTGACCCGGCCCGCGGCGGTGCTGGCGTTCCTGGTCCTCAGCGGGACGTTCTTCGGGCTGCCCGACGACCCCGTGCTGCCCCACACCACCCTGTTCGGCGCGGCCACAGCGCTGGTGGTGACGGGGGCGGGGCGGCTGTCGCTGGACGGGCTGACCGGCCGTCTCCGGCCCCGCCGGCGCGAGAGTCGCGCGAGAACCCCCAGCCCGCCGGAGCCGGCACTCGCGGCCGGGCCGGCGTCCCCCAAGCCCCCGGAGCCGGCACCGGCGGCCGCGCGACCGCGTGCCAGCGAGGCGCGTTCTAGCGGTAGGCGGCGAGCCCCGTGATGACCTCCCCGATGGCCAGGGTGTGGATCTCGTTGGTGCCCTCGTAGGTGAACACCGATTCCAGGTTGTTCATGTGCCGGATGACCGGGTACTCGAGAGTGATGCCGTTGGCGCCCAGCACGCTGCGGGCCTCGCGGGCGATCTCCAGGGCGGCGCGCACGTTGTTGAGCTTGCCCAGGCTGACCTGCTGCGGGGCGAGCCGGCCAGCGTCCTTCATGCGCCCGAGGTGGAGTGCCAGCAGGGTGCCCTTGTTGAGCTCCACCAGCATCTCCACCAGCTTGCGCTGCGTCAGCTGGAAGCCCGCGATCGGCCGGCCGAACTGGACCCGGGTCTTGGCGTACTCGAGGGCCGACTCGTAGCAGGCCCGGGCCGCGCCCAGCGCGCCCCAGACGATCCCGAACCGGGCCTCGTTGAGGCAGGAGAGCGGGCCCTTGAGCCCGACCACCCCCGGCAGCAGAGCCGCGTCCGGGATGACGCAGTCCTCCATGATCAACTCCGAGGTCACCGAGGCGCGCAGCGAGATCTTGCGGTGCACGTCGCGGGTCGTGAAGCCGCGGGTCCCGGCCGGCACGATGAAGCCGCGCACCGCGCCCTCGCCGTCCCGCGCCCAGACCACGGCGAGGTCGGAGATGCCGCCGTTGGTGATCCAGAGCTTGTTGCCGTTGAGCACCCAGTCGCCGCCCTTGCGGCGGGCCGTCGCCCGCATGGCCGCGGGGTCGCTGCCGGCATCCGGTTCGGTCAGCCCGAAGCAGCCGATCGCCTTGCCGCTGGCCATCCGGGGCAGCCACTCCCGCTTCTGCTCCTCGGAGCCGTACTTCCAGATCGGGAACATCGCCAGCGAGCCCTGCACCGAGACGAAGCTGCGAAAGCCCGAGTCTCCCGCCTCCAGCTCCAGGCAGGCGAGCCCGTAGCTGACCGCGCCGGCGCCCGCGCAGCCGTAGCCCTCCAGGTGCATCCCCAGCAGCCCCAGCTCACCCAGCTCGACGGCCATCTCCCGGGGGAAGACGCCGGCCTCGAACCAGCCCTCGATCCCCGGCAGCACCCGGTCCCGGGTGAATCCGCGGACCGTGTCCCGGATCAGCCTCTCCTCGTCGGAGAGGAGCGCGTCCACATCCAGGAAGTCGGAGGGATCGAGGCGGGCGGATGGCGGCTTGGTGGCGGTGCTCACCTGGCTATTGTGAACGCCGTGCTGGAGGTGGCCGTGCTGGGAGGGGGGCACGGCGCGCTCGCCACCGCCGCCGACCTGGCGGCGCGAGGCTTCCACGTCCGGCTCGCGCTGCGCAACCGAGCCCGCTTCGGAGAGCTGTTTGAGACCGGCCGCATCACCCTCAGCGGCGCCGCCGGCGAGCACGTGGGGGTGCCCGCGCTGGTCACCGAGGACCACGCGGCGGCGGCTCGGGGCGCCGACATGGTGCTGCTCCCGCTGCCCGCGTACGCCCAGGAGCCGGTGGCGGTGCGCATCGCGGGCGCTGTTGCCGAGGGCGCCCTGGTGGTCCTGCTGCCGGGCAACTGGGGCTCGGCGGCGCTGGCGCCCCTGCTGCCGGGAGCGGTCTTCGCGGAGACCGCGACGCTGCCCTACGGAGCCCGCCAGCGGGGCCAGGCCGGGGCCCAGGTCGCGCTGGTCGCCCACCACAACCCGACCGGCGTCCATCCGCCCGCCCAGGCCGTTCCCGCGCTGCGGCTGCTGCGCCGCCTCTACCCCGCCTGCGAGCCGGCGCGGGACGTCCTCGACGCGGCCCTGCTCAACTCCAACGGCTCCCTCCACGCGCCGCTGGTGGTCCTCAACGCGGGACCGATCGAGCGCCTCGGCGAGTACGACATCCACGTCGAGGGCACCACCCCCGGCGTCCGCCGCGTCATGGCCGCGCTCGACGCGGAGCGGGTCGCGATCCGCGAGCGCCTCGGCTACGGCCCCCCGCACTGGCCGCTGATGGCCTACTACGCTGATGCCGACTGGTTCTACGGGCCGGGCGCGTTCAGCCGCGTCCAGCGGACCTCGGTCTGGCGCGAGAGGCTGGCGTTCGAGCACCGCTACCTGACCGAGGATGTCGCCTACGGGCTGGCCCTGTGGGCCTCGCTGGGCCGGGCGGCGCGGCTTCCGATGCCGCTCACCGAAGCTTTCATCGCACTGGCCTCGGTCCTTGCCGGCCGCGACCTCTACGCCACCGGCCGGACCCTGGAGAGCCTGGGCGCGAGCCTGGACCGGCTGCCGCCATGACGCACTTCGGGGTCCAGCTCCACGGCACATTTCCGATGGCCCGCTACCCGGATCTGGCGCGGGCCGTGGAGCGCCGCCCGTTCACCGAGCTGACGGTCCACGACGTGGTCTGGTGGCGCCCGGTGTGGCCGATCCTGACTCTCGCCGCCGCCGCCACCGAGCGGGTGCTCGTCGGCCCGGACGTGACCCACCCCCACCTCCGGCACCCGGTCGTGTCCGCGGCCAACCTGGCCGCGATCGACGAGCGGTCGGGGGGGCGCGCCCGGGTCGGCGGGGGGCCCGGCGCGGGGCGGGCCCCCCGTGGGCGGGGCCCCCGGGGGGGGGCGGGGGGGGG
>JBBSHA010000177.1:0-5340 GCA_038253595.1 Candidatus Dormibacterales bacterium | reverse complement strand
GGCAACGGCACCGGCGGCGGCATCTCGGGCACGGTGGCCGGGCCCGCCTACCAGGCCGGCTCCGCCCCGAGCGCGCAACGGGCGGTGCCGGACGTGGCCATGGACGCCGACCCCGCCACCGGCGTGGCCACCTTCATCAACGGGGCCTGGGCGGCCTACCTGTCGGGGGGCACCAGCCTCAGCGCCCCGATGTGGGCGGGGGTCGTGGCCCGGCTCAACCAGAGCCGGGCCCAGGCCGGCCATGCGGCGCTGAGCGTGACCCCCGCCTCGTCCTGGGTCTACACCACGCCGGCGGCCGCCTTCAACGACGTGACGGTGGGCAACAGCGCACCACTGGGAGCAGCCGATCCCTGCCTCGCCGCCCTCACCTGCATCGCCCGGCCCGGCTACGACGAGGTCACGGGCCGCGGCAGCCCGCACGTGAGCAGCCTCGCCGGTCCCAGCCCGCCGTCCGGCCGCCAGTACCACTCGGTCCCCCCCCGGCGGATCTACGACAGCCGGCCGTCCCAGCTCGGACCCGGGCAGACCGTCACGATCCAGGTCACCGGGGGCGCGGTCCCCGCCGGCGCCGCAGGCGCCGTGATCAACGTCGGGGTCACCGAGAGCTACGGCGCCGCATCGGGTTATGTGCTGCTCTACCCGGCCGATCAGGCCCGGCCCACCGCCTCCACCGTCAACTTCAACCAGGGCCAGACCGTCGCCAACCTGGCCCAGGTGGCGCTGAGCGCGGGCGGTGCCGTCAACGTCTTCAATGCGGCCGGATACGCCAGCGTCTTTCTCGACCTGGGCGGCTACTTCAGCGCCTCGGCAGACGCCGCCGGACTGTACCGCCCGCTGGACACGCCCAAGCGCATCCTGGACACGCGGACGCAGATCCCGGCCAGCAATCCCTTCCGCGCCGGCGGCCCCGAACAGATGGACCTCCAGGTGACCGGGCCCGCGGGTTCCGGCCTGCCGCCCGCAGGGGCCCAGGCCGTGGTCTTCAACCTGACCGAGGTCGGCGGCGACGCGTCCAGCTATCTGGCGGCCTGGCCGGCCGGCTCGCCCTTTCCGGGGGTCTCCAACCTCAACTTCCCGCCCGCGCGGGTCCTGGCCAACCGGGTCACGGTGCCCCTCTCAGCGGACGGCCGGGTGACGATCCTCAACGCGGTCGGCACCACCAACGTCCTGGTCGACGTGGCCGGGTGGTACTCGGGCGGCGCCCCCGGTGACGACACCGGGTTCAAGTTCACCCCAAGGAACCCGAGCCGCCTGCTGGACACGCGCGGCCCGCTGGGCGGCCACCCGGGCCAGCTGGGTGGCGGCCAGTCCCTCACCGTCCAGGGCCTGGGCTCCGCCGCCCTTGCCGTCAACGTGACGGTGCTCCAGTCGTCCGCCAACAGCTTCCTGGCCGCCTACCTGGCCCTGCCCCCGGACCCGTGGGCCTCGTCCTCCGACATCAACTTCCAGCCCGGCGACATCCTTCCCAACCTGGTGGTCACCAAGGTCGCCGGCGACGGCACGTTCGTCGTCTACAACTCGGTGGGCCAGGCCGACGTCTTCGTGGACGTGGCCGGAGTCTACGGCTAGCCGCCCCGGGGACGTCCGCCTCCGGGGCGGCGCTTCCGCCGCTGCCTCTCAGGTGCCCTCCTCCCAGGAGTTGAGGTACTTGACCTGCTGGGCGGTGAGCGTGTCGATCCGGATGCCCATCGCCTGCAGCTTGAGGCGGGCGACCTCCGCGTCGATCTCGCGGGGCACGTCGAAGACCTGCGCCGGCATCGAAGCGTGGTGCTTCGCCATGTGCTCCACCGAGAGGGCCTGGTTAGCGAAGCTCATGTCCATGACCGCGGCCGGGTGACCCTCGGCCGCGGCCAGGTTGATCAGGCGGCCCTCGCCCAGCACGTGCAAGCGGCGGCCATCGCTCATCCGGTATTCCTGCACCATCGGCCGCACCGAGCGCACCGAACCGGCCAGCTCGTCGAGCGCGGCGAGGTTGATCTCGGAGTTGAAATGGCCGGAGTTGGCCAGCAGGGCGCCGTCCTTCATGTGCTCGAAGTCGTCCCGGTCGAGCACATTGACATCCCCGGTCACGGTGACGAAGATGTCGCCGGCCCGGGCCGCCTCGGCCATCGGCATCACCCGGAACCCATCCATGGCCGCCTCCAGCGCCTTGACCGGGTCGACCTCGGTGACGATCACGTCGGCGCCGTGGCCCTTGGCGCGGCTGGCCAGCCCGCGCCCGCACCAACCGTAGCCGGCGATCACGAAGACCTTGCCCGCCAGCAGCACGTTGGTCGCCCGGATGATCCCGTCCAGCGTCGACTGCCCGGTTCCGTAGCGGTTGTCGAACAGGTGCTTGGTGTCGGCCTCGTTGATCGCGATGATCGGGTAGCGGAGGACACCCTGCCCCGCCATCGCCTTCAGGCGCACCACCCCCGTGGTGGTCTCCTCGGTTCCACCCAGCACGTCGGCCAGGCCCTCGGTGCGGTCGCGGTGGAGCATGGTGACGAGGTCGGCGCCGTCGTCCATGGTGAAGTTGGGCCGGTGGTCGAGCACCGCTCCCAGGTGGGCGTAATAGGTGTCGTTGTCCTCGCCCTTGATGGCGTATGTGCGGATCCCGTGGACGCCGGCCAGGGCGGCCGCGACGGCGTCGTTGGTCGAGAGCGGGTTGGAGGCGCAGAGCGCGATGTCGGCGCCCCCCGCCCGGAGCGTGATCATGAGGTTGGCCGTCTCCGAGGTCACGTGCAGGCAGGCGCTGACACGGAGCCCGGCCAGCGGCTTCTCGGCGGCGAACCGCTCCCGGATCTGGAGCAGGACGGGCATCTCCCGGGCGGCCCAATCGATCAGCTCCTCCCCAGCCGCCGCCAGCTCCAGGCTGCGCACGTCACTCTGCGCGGTATCGGTGCTCATCTAGTCGGTTGCTTCCAGGTTCACGGTCAGTCTCCTTGGTATGTGATGAGGCTGTTCACCTCGAGGCCGCTCAGCATCTCCCGGCCCCTGATCCCGGCCAGCTCGATCAGGAACTGGGCGCCCGCCACCTTGCCGCCGAGCCCCTCGACCAGCTGCACAACCGCGAGCGCGGTGCCCCCGGTGGCGAGCACGTCGTCGACGACCAGCACCGACTCGCCAGGCAGCAGCGCGTCCTCGTGGATGTGGAGGACGTCGTCGCGGTACTCCAGCGTGTAGGCCACGCTCTGGGTCCGCCAGGGCAGCTTACCCGCCTTGCGGACCGGGACGAAGCCGGCCTCGAGCCGGGCGGCCATCGCGGCCCCGAAGATGAAGCCCCTGGCCTCCATCGCGGCCACCTGCCGGATACCCCGCCCCCGCCAGGGGGCGGCCATCTGCTCGATCGACTCCCGGAGCGCCTCGGCGTTCCGGAGCAGGGGGGTGATGTCGCGAAATAGGATGCCGGGGAGCGGGAAGTCCGGCACCTCGCGGATCTGGGCGGCCAGGTTCATAGGGCGCCCACAAAGTATTCCAGGGTCCGGGCCAGGCCGTCGGCGAGGCCGACCCGAGGCTGCCATCCCAGCAGCTCGCGGGCCCGGGTGGTGTCCGGCCGCCTCTGGCGGGGGTCGTCCTCGGGGAGGGGACGGTGCTCGATCCGGCTCGCCGAACCGGCCAGCGCCCGGATCGACTCGGCCAGCTGGAGCATGGTCAGCTCGTCCTGGGAGCCGATGTTGAAGGGCTGCGGGTCGTCCGAGTCGAGCACCGCCAGCGCCCCCCGGACCAGGTCGTCGATGTAGGTCAGGCTCCGGGTCTGGGAGCCATCCCCGAACACGGTCAGCGGCTGTCCCCGCAGCGCCTGGGACATGAAGTTGGGGATCACCCGGCCGTCGTCGATCCGCATCCGAGGACCGTGCGTGTTGAAGATCCGGACGATCCGGGTGTCGAGGCCGTGGGCCCGCTGATAGGCCATGGAGAAGGCCTCGGCGCAGCGCTTGGACTCGTCGTAGCAGCCGCGCGGCCCGATCGGGTTGACGTGGCCCCAGTAGCTCTCCGGCTGGGGGTGGACCAGGGGATCGCCGTAGACCTCGGAGGTCGAGGCGAGCAGGAAGCGGGCGCCCTTGGCGAGCGCCAGCCCGAGCATGTTGTGGGTGCCCAGCGTGCCCACCTTGACGATCTGGATCGGGTAGAGGGGAAAGTCGACCGGCGATGCGGGCGACGCGAAGTGGAGCACCGCGTCGAGGGGACCGCCGATCTCGATCGGCAGCGAGACATCGTGCTCGACCAGCTCGATCTGGCCGCGCAGGTGGCCCAGGTTGCGCCGCGACCCGGTGATGAGGTTGTCCACGGCCACCACCTCCCAGCCGCGAGCCAGCAGTGCCTCGCAGAGGTGGGAGCCGATGAACCCGGCGCCGCCGGAGACGAGCGCCCGGGTGCTAATTGCGGCCGATCCCCCGATAGGTGAACCCGAGCCTGCGCATGTGGTCGGGGTCGTAGAGATTGCGGCCGTCGACCAGCACCGGCTGGCGCATCGAGGCCCTGACCCGGCCCAGGTCCAGGTTCCGGAACTCCTCCCACTCGGTGACCAGGACCACGGCATCGGCGCCCGCCGCCACCGCGTAGGCGTCCTGGCGGTAGCCGAGCTCGGGGAGCAGGGCCCGGGCCCGCTCGACGGCGACCGGGTCGTAGGCGCGCACCTCGCAGCCCAGAGCCAGCAGCGTCCTGGCGATCTCCAGGCTCGGGGCCTCACGCATGTCGTCGGTGTTGGGCTTGAAGGCCAGGCCGAGCAGGCCCACCACCTTGCCGGGGAGGGCGCCGACGCACTCTTTGACCTTGGCCACGGCGACGGCCCGCTGGTCGCGGTTGATGTCCATCACCGCGTTGAGCAGTTCGGGGTGGTAATGGAACCGCTCTGCGATGGCGGCCAAGGCCTTCACGTCCTTGGGGAAGCAGGAGCCGCCGTAGCCGATGCCCGCCGCCAGAAAGGCCGCCCCGATCCGCCGGTCCAGGCCCATCCCCTCGGCCACCAGCCGGGCGTCGGCGTGAACCCGCTCGCAGATCCGGGCGATCTCGTTGATGAAGGAGATCCGGGTCGCCAGGAAGGCATTGGAGGCGTACTTGACCATTTCGGCGGTGTAGATGTCGTAGATCAGCACCGGCGCGCCGAGGGGTTCATAGAGCCCGGCCACCGCCTCGGCCGCACCCCGGACGTGGGCGCCGATCACCACCCTGTCCGGATGCATGAAGTCATGCAGGGCCTCGCCCTCGCGCAGGAACTCGGGGTTGGCCACCACCTCCACCGCGAATTCGGGGTGGCTGCTGCGGATGGTGTCCGAGACCAGGGCCCGGGTCCCGATCGGGACCGTCGACTTGTTGACCACTATCAGTGGACCGTCCATGGCCGCCGCGATGGATCTG
>JBBSHA010000176.1:0-5344 GCA_038253595.1 Candidatus Dormibacterales bacterium | reverse complement strand
CGCCGGGTGTTCGGGCGGCCGATCGCCGACCACCAGGTGGCCGCAGCCACGCTGGGGCGGATGATCGTCCAGCTGGCATCCTCGCGCCGGCTCGCCTACCGGGCGGCCGCCCTGATGGATGCCGGCGGCGGCCAGGTGGAGGCCTCCCTGGCCAAGCTGTTCGCGGCCCGCCAGGCCGAGCTGGTGACCCGCGACGCCCTCCAGCTTCACGGCGGCAATGGCTACTCGGAGGAGAGCGCGGTGTCCCGCTACTTCGTTGACGCCCGCGTGCTCACCATCTTCGAGGGCGCCGAGGAGGTGCTGGCGCTGCGGGTCATCGCGCGGAGCCTGCTGGCCGGATGATCGCCTACCTCTTCTGGCACTGGCCGGCCGACCCCCACGACTACGAGGCCACGCTGGCCCGGTTCCACAACCGGCTGCACGCGGCGGGACCGCCCCACCTCCGCCGCAACGCGAGCTACCGGGTGGCGGGGGCACCCTGGCTGCCCGGCGGGGCCGGCTACGAGGACTGGTATCTGGTCGATGGCTTCGGCGATCTCGACGCTCTCAACGAGAAGATCTCGCTGGCCTCGGTGCGCGATGCCCACCAGGCGGTGGCCCAGGCCTCGACGGGCGGCGCCGGCGGGCTCTACGCGGTGCGCTCGGGGGACCCGCTGGCGGCCGCACCCCAGGTCACCTGGATCACCAAGCCGCGGGGGCTCGATTACTCCCGATTCTACGAGCAGCTGGCGCCGACGCCGTGCCTGCTCCGGCGCCAGCTGGTGCTCGGCCCCGCCCCCGAGTTCCTGGCCTTCGGGGAGCTGGCGGGGGGCACCGTGGTCACGCGCGAGCCGGTGTTCGTGAGCGGCGGCTGGGGGCCGGCCGCTGAGGCCGGAGGCTAGCTCCTGGGGAGCAGCTCAAGCTGCTCGGCGCGGTCGCTGAGCGCGCGGCGCAGCTGTCCCAGCAGGCCCTCGAAGATCTCCTGGTCGTCGGGGTCGTCCAGGCGCACCCCCCGCAGGTGGCGCAGCACCTGCTGCATGGCGTAGATGCCCCTGGCCTCCTCGAGGCGCAGGCGCTTGGCGGCCAGTCCCAGCGCCGAAGCCTGCCGCTCCAGGCCCTGGCCCTGGAGCATGACGCCCAGCCGGGTGGCCGCGGCCAGGGCGCGCGCCGTCGTGGGGTGGGGATCAGTCAGGGCGGGGACGGTGACGGGCACGGTACCGAGCCGGCCGGGTCGCCGGGCCCGGCCCAGGAGGCGGGGTAGGGCCGGCCCCAGCATGATGGCGAGGCCGGTCAGCGCGAGGAGCACGGCGACGGTTCCCACCACGACCTCCAGCACAATTCCTACAGTACCCTTGCCAGGTGCCGGATGCCGCGCCCGTAGCTGTCGTCACCGGCGCCTCGGCCGGGATCGGGGCGGCCACCGCCCGGGCGCTGGCCGGGGCCGGCTACCGCACGGTGCTGGGGGCTCGCCGGCTCGACCGGCTGGAGGCGGTGGCGGCCGCGGCGAGGGGCGTCGCCCTCGAGCTGGACGTGGCCGACCCGGACTCGATCCGGAACTTCACCGCCGAGGTCGAACGCCGCTTCGGCCGGGTCGATGTCCTGGTCAACAATGCGGGCCTGGCGCTCGGCCTGAGCGCGGTGGACCAGACCGACGACGCGCACTGGCGGGGGATGCTCGACGTGAACGTGCTCGGACTGCTCCGGGTGACCAAGGCCATGCTGCCGTTGATCCGGCAGGCGCCGCGCGGCCACATCGTCAACCTGGGCTCGATTGCCGGCTTCGAGACCTACCGGGGCGGTGCCGGCTACACCGCCACCAAGCACGCGGTGCGGGCGATCAGCCGGACGCTGCGGGTGGAGCTCAACGGCGAGCCCATCCGCGTCACCGAGATCGCCCCCGGCATGGTCGAGACCGAATTCTCACTGGTGCGCTTCCAGGGCGACGCGGAGGCGGCCGGCAATGTCTACAAGGGGGTCCAGCCGCTCACCGCCGAGGACATCGCCGACTGCATTCTCTTCGCGGTCACCCGGCCGCCGCACGTCGATATCGACGAGATCGTCGTCCGTCCCATCGCCCAGGCCAACGCGACCACGGTCCACCGCTCGCTCTAGCAGAGCCGGCCGGCGGCTGGCGAACGCGAATCCGGCACCCGATTGCCGGGCCGCAACTGGTGCACCTGGCCGCCGGATGCACCGATTGCCCGGCCGGGGACGGCCTACTCGTAGTAGGTCCCGGAGTATTCGATCCAGCCCGGCTGCGGGCAGCCGCGCGAGGTCCGGGAGTGGGTGCAGTGGATCCCCGCCCGGGCCCCGGAGTCGATGTAGAGCTGTCCGTGAACCGTCACGGCGTCGCCGCGGTGGGCGGACACGCTGGGGGCCAGGCTGGTGTTGTGGTCAACCTCCAGCCGGTCCCCCTGCGGCGTCGCGACCACCAGTTGCTCGTGGCTCCCGGACCGCACCGGCTCGTCCGTCAAGCGGGCCGCGACGGTGACCTCGGCGCCGCTCCGACCCTGGGCCAGGTCGTCGTGGAGAGCGGCGTCGTCGGCCGCCGGCCGGGGCTGGCCGCAGGCCAGCAGCAGCCCGCAGGCCAGCAGCAGCCCGCAGGCTGGCAGCAGCCCGCAGGCTGGCAGCAGCCCGGTCGGCGCGATCAGTCCAACCCGTGCCGGGAGAGCGCCTCGGCGATCTGGAAACGGCCCTCGAGCAGCGATTTGCCGAGTATGACGGCGGCCGCGCCCGCCTCCGCCACCGCCTCCAGGTGCTCCAGGCTGCCGATTCCCCCGGAGTACGTGAGCGGGTGCCGGGTGGCGGCGTCGGCCTCCGCGAGCACCGCCAGGTCGGGGCCGGCCAGCGTGCCGTCACGGTCGATGCTGGTCAGGATGACGCCGCCCAGCAGGGCGCCCGCCCAGGCCCCGAGCATGTCCGCCACGGTGCGATTCACGGAGGCCGACCAGCCGCTCACGGCCGGCCGGCCGGCGCGGACGTCGAGGGCGGCCAGGACCCGGCCGGGGAACTCGCCCGCCACCGCCGCGAGCACCTCAGGATCGCGGACGGCGGTGGTGCCCATCACGGCCGCCGCCGCGCCGGCGCCCAGCCAGCGGGCGGCGTCGTCCCGGGAGCGCACGCCACCCGCGACCTGGACCTCCAGCCCCGCGCCGGCGACTAGGCGCTCGATCAGCGCCCGATTGCCCGCCTCGCCGCGGGCGGCGTCGAGGTCGACCACGTGCAGGCGGGTGGCGCCCGCCTCGGCGTAGGTCGAGGCCAGTGCCATCGCGTCGCCCGCATAGGCCGTCTGGCGCGCGAAGTCACCGTGGAGCAGCCGCACCACCCGGCCGGCCCTCAGGTCGAGGGAGGGGATCACCTGCACTCTGAGTCCCCGAGTTTGACCGCAGAGGCCTGGCTTTGGTAGCCTGCGGTGGCTCATGGCGGGCAGCACATCCCGCCGCTCGGCTTTTTGGGGGTAGTTGGTCCTGTTTTTCGGGTTGTTGCGGCGCGTACTTGCGCTTGTCTGCGCGGGCGCCACGATCGGACTCACGGCGGGCCTCGCGCCGCAGACGGTTGCCCGTCAGCACCTGGAGCGAGCGCAGCTCCAGGGACCGCCGACGCCCACCCTCACCGAGCTCGCCATTTCCGAGGAGGTGGCCCGCCAGCATTCGCGAACCGGACCCCTCGGCCTGACCAACGGCACCGAACCGCCGTCCGGCGGCCTGGTCCATGTGGTCGCCTCCGGCGAGACGCTGGAGGCCGTTGCCCTCGACTATCGCGTCGGCCAGCAGGACCTGCTCGACTTCAACGGCCTGCGCCGGGCGGCCCAGGTCAAGGCCGGCCTGCCGCTCCGGGTTCCTGGTGACCGGCCACTCAGTGCAGCTCGCCGGGCAGGCGGCGGCTCGATCAGCTACCGGGCCTCGTCCGACGACCACTTCCCGTGGGGCTGGTGCACCTGGTACGTGGCCCAGAGGCGCGACGTGCCCTGGAGCGGGGACGCCCGGACCTGGTTCGCGAGCGCCCAGGCGGCGGGTTGGAGGACCGGCCAGACCCCCGCCCCGGGGGCGATGATGGTCACCAACGAGAGCTACTGGTACGGCCACGTGGCCTACGTGGAGCGGGTCGACGGGGACGGCTCATGGGTGGTCTCGGAGATGAACTACCAGATGTGGGGCGCCGTCGACCTGCGCACCGTCTTGCCCGGCAAGGTCCCGCTGATCGGCTTCATCTACTGATCCGGGTCAGGGGTTGGCGGCCAGGAAGTCCAACACCAGCTCGTTGAACCGGGCGGCCCGCTCGAAGTAGGGCGAATGGCCGGTGGCCGGGAGCATCTCCAGCCGGGTCTGGGGAAGGGCCTGAGCCACCAGCCTGCCGGCCCCGGGGCCGGTCAGGCCGGGCGCCGTGATCGGATCCTCCTCGCCGAAGACCCAGAGGATGGGCGTGGCCAGGGCCGCCACCTCGGCCACGCTGGGCCGGGGCGGTGGGTTCGAGCGCCGGATCGCCGGCTTGTCCACGACGGTGCCCAGGCGGTCGATCGCCAGGTAGAGGCTGAACAGCTCGGGCTGCTCGAGGGCCAGCCGCCGCCCCAGCGCCGGATGGATGGCGTCGGCCACCAGCGCCGCCTCCAACCGCTGGGACTCGGCGTGCACGGGTCCCGCGGCCGCTCCCAGGTCGATCCACCCGGTGGTGCCGCTCATCACCAGCGCGCTCACCCGTTCCGGGTGCCGGAGGCTGTAGCCGAGGCCGGCGATTCCGCCCAGCGACTGGGCCACGATCGCCATCCGCTCCAACCCGAGGTGGCCGGCCAGGGCCTCCACGTCGTCGGTGAGGACGCCCAGGTCGGGCGCCGCCCCCGCGCTCGAGGGCGCGAACCAGCGCTGGGAGAAGGTGACGCAAGTGTGGCCGCGGGAGAACGTGGGCACCTGCTGCCACCAGGAGGCGAAGCTGCCCCGAGCCCGTGGATGAACAGTATCGCGGGCCCGTCACCGGTGCACTCGTGATAGAGCCGGCACCCCGTCAGGTCGGCGTGGGGCAACCCCGGGTCAGCGGTAGTTGGTGAACTGGAGCGGAACCGGGATCGCCTCGTCCTCGCGGAGCACCTGGATCGCCGCCTGCAGTGTGTCCTTGTCCTTGGAGGTGACCCGCAGCTGGTCGCCCTGGATCCGGACCTGGAGCTTCGCCGACACTGCCTTGAGCCGTTTCTGGAGCGTCTTGGCCAGCTCGTCGGAGATGCCCGCGTTGAGCTTCACCTCGATCTGGCCGCGGCCGCGGCCGCGCGTGGCCGGCGCGGCGGGGTGGTAGTGCGTGTGCGAGAGGTTGCGGCGCGCCCCCGGCTCGATCAGCACCTGGTGGGCGGCGCGGGCCCGGTCCGCGGTGGTGGTCT
>JBBSHA010000175.1:0-5365 GCA_038253595.1 Candidatus Dormibacterales bacterium | reverse complement strand
CTTCGCGGCCTACGCCTTCGCCTGGATGAACTTCCCGGGTCGCAACATCCTGTTCGTCACCGTGGTCGGGCTGCTCGTGGTTCCGCTCCAGATCACACTCATCCCGGTCCTCACGCTGCTGCGCGACTTCCAGCCGTTCGGCTTCAAGATCAATGGGACGATGCTGGCCGTCTGGCTGGCCCACACCGGCTACGGGCTGCCGTTCGCCATCTACCTGCTCTCCAACTTCTTCCGGGCGCTCCCCTCGGACCTCTTCGAGTCGGCCGAGATCGACGGCGCCGGGACCCTGACCGTCTTCTTCCGGATCGTGCTCCCGCTCTCGGTGCCGGCGATCGCGTCCCTGGTCATCTTCCAGTTCCTGTGGATCTGGAACGACCTGCTGGTGGCGCTGATCTACCTGGGCGGGACCCCGGAGGTGGCGCCGATGACGGTCACGGTGTCCGGCCTCGTCAACTCGCTGGGCCAGGGCTACCACCTGCTCACGGCGGCGGCCTTCCTTTCGATGATCGTGCCGCTGGTGGTCTTCTTCGGCCTCCAGCGATTCTTCGTCCGTGGCATCCTGGCCGGTTCTGTGAAGGGGTAGACGGCGCATGGCATCAGTCAGCTACGACCACGTGGTCAAGCGCTACACGCCGGAGACCACCGTGGTCCGCGACTTCAACGTCGAGATCCGAGACAAGGAGTTCATGGTGCTGGTCGGCCCCTCCGGCTGTGGCAAGTCCACGGCGCTGCGGATGCTGGCCGGCCTGGAGAGCATCAGCGAGGGCGAGATCCGGATCGGCGAGCAGGTCGTCAACGGGATCGCGGCCAAGAATCGGGACATAGCCATGGTCTTCCAGTCGTATGCGCTCTACCCGCACATGAGCGTCTTCGACAACATGGCGTTCCCGCTCCAGATGAAGCGGATGGCGAAGGCCGAGATCGAGCAGCGGGTCAAGAGCGCGTCGGGGATCCTCGGCCTCGACAACTTCCTGCAGCGCAAGCCGCGGGCCCTGTCCGGCGGCCAGCGACAGCGGGTGGCCCTCGGCCGGGCGATCGTCCGCAACCCCAAGGTCTTTCTGCTCGACGAGCCGCTCTCCAATCTCGACGCCAAGCTCCGCGGCCAGACCCGGATCGAGCTCCAGAAGCTGCACCGGGACCTGGAGACGACTTTCATCTACGTCACCCACGACCAGGTCGAGGCGATGACCATGGGGGACCGGATCGCGATCATGAACGCCGGCATCCTGCAGCAGGTGGGGACCCCGGGCGAGATCTACGACCACCCCGCCAACCTGTTTGTGGCGGGGTTCATCGGCAGCCCGACCATGAACTTCGTCCCGGTCTCGGCGCAGGACGGCAGGGCCCGGGCGGCGGGGTTCGAGGTGGTGCTGCCCAAGTCGGTGTCCGCCGCCAAGGCCACCCTGGGCTTCCGGCCGGAGGCGGTCACCGACCGGCCGGCGGAAAGCGCCGGCAGCCTGGAGATGGCGGTCGACGTGGTGGAGAGGCTGGGCTCGGACCAGTTCCTCTACGGTCAGGTCGCCGGCGACAACGTGACCGCGCGCGTGGACCCGCGGATGACGGTGGCCGCCGGTGACAAGGTCAAGCTCACCCTGGACCCCCGCTCCCTGCACCTGTTCGACACCGAGACGGAGAAGTCGCTGCTCTGAGTCCGGCCCGACGACCCCTCGTCCCCGAGGCGGGCGGGTCGGTGCCGGCTCGCCCGCCCGCGTGGACGGCGAGCCTCCGGCCCGGCTACGCTGACCTGCTGGAGCTGGACTGGGGGGTCTCGATCATCGACTGGGCGGGGGAGCGGCTGGTCGAGAGACCGGCCGGCATCTCCCGCCACGAAGTCCGCTTCGTGACCTCCGCCGGAGGTGTCTGCGCGGTCAAGCAGCTGCCCCTGGAGGCCGCGCGCCGCGAGCACCGGCTGCTCCGCCTCCTGGAGGACGCCGGCGGCCCGGCGGTGGCGGCTGTGGGTCTGGTCGAGCGGGCGGGTGTGGACCCCGGCTCGGAGCTGGCCGCCCTGGTCGTCACCCGCTTCGCCGAGCAGTCCTTTCCCTACCGCCACCTGCTCTCGGGTCCGGGGTTCGGCAGTCACCGTGGCCAGCTCCTGGACGCGGTGGCGCTGCTGCTGGTGGAGCTGCACCTGCTCGGCTTCTACTGGGGCGACTGCTCTCTGAGCAACGTCCTCTACCGCTACGACGCCGACGCCATCGAGACGATCATGGTCGACGCCGAGACCACCTCCGCGTACCCGGCGCTCTCGCACGGCCAGCGCGGCCAGGACATCGAGATCATGGTCGAGAACGTCGGCGGCGAGATGGGGGACCTCGCCGCCGCCAGCGGCATCGGCCTGGACGCCGCCGACCTGGGCATGGGGGAGGAGATCGCGGTCCGCTATCGCGCCCTCTGGACCGAGCTGGCGGCCGAGTGGATAGTGCCCAGCGGCCAGGAGTACCGGATCACCGAGCGGGTGCACCGGCTCAATGAGCTGGGGTTCGAGGTCGACGAGATCGAAGCGGCGCAGCACCGCGAGCGGGACCACCTCCACTTCCGCGTCCGGGTGGGCGGCCGGGGATTCAACAGCAACCGGCTCCGCCTCCTGACCGGGCTCCAGGCCGGCGAGAATCAGGCCCGCCAGCTGCTGGCGGACCTCGCCTACTTCACCCGCCGCCAGGGGCCGGCAGGGGCCGGCCAAGGCCCGGGGATGGGCAGGGCGGTCTCCGCCGTGCGCTGGCGGGCCGAGGCCCTGGAGCCGGTCCTGGCCCGGATCACCCCCGAGCACGGGGGCCGGGATGCGCTCCAGGCCTACTGCGACCTGCTCCACCACCGCTACCTGGTGTCGGCCGCGGCCGGCCGAGACGTGGGCACGCAGGCGGCGCTCGAATCCTGGCTGGCCCAGGGCCGCCCCGGCTACCGGATCTAGCCAGGACGAGGCCGATGGTGCCGCCCTGCCCCGCGCGCCGGACGGGAGCGGTATTTGACTTCGCTCGCGCCTTGTTCTTAGCCTTCGAGTGCGCTGCACGGCGCTGGCCCGCTCGTGAGGAGGATTACCGGTGAAGGCCTACGATCTCAACCATGCCCTCTACGACCTGCACGATGCGGACCGGCGGGCTGCCTTCCAGAGCGACGAGGCGGCTTACCTCGCCGGCTACGACCTCGGCTCCGGCGAGCGCCAGGCCATCCGCGAGCGCGATTGGAAGCGTCTCCATGAACTGGGGGCCAGCATCTACGTGCTGACCAAGCTGGGGGCCACGGTGGGCGTGAACCTCTTCCAGATGGGCGCCCACATGCGCGGCCAGTCGTTCGACGATTACCAGCGCTTCGCCCGGGACCAGGAGGAGCGGGCGGCGGCCTACGCCCTGCTGCCCCCGCCGGGACTCGGGGGAGGCGCCTGATGGCGGACATCGTGGGCGGCCTCGGCGTCTCGCACGCGCCCTCGATCGGCGCCGCCTACGACCGCCAGGAGACCGCGACCGAGGCGTGGTCGCCGCTGTTCGAGTCGATCCGGGCCGGGGGGGAGTTCCTGAAATCGCTGCGCCCGGACGCGCTGGTGGTCTTCTACAACGACCACATGGACCAGAACTGGCTCGACAACTGGCCGACGTTCCAGGTCGGCGTCGCCGACCGCTTCCGGATCGCCGACGAGGGTTGGGGGCCGCGCGCCTTCGAGCCGGTGCCCTGCCATCTGGGCCTGGCCGAGCACATCGCCGCCTCTCTGGTCGCCCAGGAGTTCGACATCGCGGTTTCCCGGGAAATGGAGGTCGACCACGGCATCGTCTCGCCACTGCCGGTCTTGGGCGAGCAGTGGTTGCCGATCGTCCCGATCGGCATCAACGTGGTCTGGGACCCGCTGCCCACCCCCCGCCGCTGCTGGAAGCTGGGCGCGGCGGTGGGCCGCGCGATCGCCGCCTACGAGCAGCCCCTGCGGGTGGCCTGCATCGGCACCGGGGGCCTGTCCCACGAGATCGACGGGCCGGACTTCGGAACCATCCACTACGAGTGGGACCGCCGGTTTCTGGAACTGATCGACTCCGAGCCGGAGCGCCTGCTCGACTACTCGATGGATGACCTCCGCCGGCTGGGCGGCCACCATTCGGTGGAGATCGTTCAGTGGATCGCCATGCGGGCGGCGCTGCCGGGCGCGGTGGCCGAGTTCAAGTACTACTACCCGAAGCAGGTCATGGGCTACGGCGTGATCGCGTTCCGGAGCCCGTCCGGTCCGGCCGCCGGGGCCTGATGGGCGTCCGCACCGGCAGCCAGTACCGCGAGGCGCTCCGCGACGGGCGCCAGATCTGGATCGACGGCGCGCTGGTCGGCGACGTGACCCGCGATCCCCGGCTGGCCACGGTGGTCGATTCGATCGCCGAGCTCTACGACCTCCAGCACCGGCCCGACCTCCAGGACAGCCTCACCTTCGTCGAGGACGGGGAGCGCTTCGGCCTCTCCTACCTCGAGCCCCGCTCCGAGGCCGATCTCGGCCGGCGGCGGGTGATGGTGAAGTCCTGGATGGACTGGACCGGGGGCATGATGGGGCGCTCGCCCGACTTCATGAACATCCACATGACCGGCTTCGGGTCGGCTTCGGAGTATTTCGGGCGGGGCGGGGAGCAGTGGGGTCGCAACGCCCGCAACCACTACCTCCACCTCCGCCACCACGACCTCGCCCTGACCCACACCCTGATCAACCCGCAAACGGATCGCTCCCGGCCGGTGTACGAGCAACCGGGGGACACCGCGGCTCACATCGTCGAGGAGCGCGACGGGGGAGTGATCATCCGGGGCGCACGCATGATCGCCACCCTGGCCCCCTTCTCCGACGAGCTGGCGGTGTTTCCGTCCACATTCCTGGAGGTCGCCGAGGAGGCCAAGCCCTACGCATTCGCCTTCTGCATCCCGGTCGCCACCCCCGGCCTCAAGTTCATCTGCCGGCCCCCGATCACGCCGGTCGGCGGCCGGGTTCTCGACTACCCGTTCTCGTCCCGCATGGACGAGATGGACTGCGTGGTCGTCTTCGACGACGTGCTCGTCCCCTGGGAGCGGTTCTACCTCTACCGCGAGCCCAAGCTGGCCAACGGCCTGTTCCCGGAGACCGGGACGATGAACCAGATCATGCACCAGTTCGCGATCAAGAACCTGGCCAAGGCGGAGTTCCTGCTCGGCCTCGCGCTGACGATCTCGGAGACGATCGGGATCGGCCAGTTTCCCCAGGTCCAGAACCAGATGGCCGAGATGATCAACACGGTCGAGCTGGTGCGGGCGTGCATCCGGGCCTCGGAGGCCGACTGCATCGACGGCCCGGGGGGGACCGTCCTACCCGCCCCGCAGCCGCTGTGGACGGTGCGCACCCTGTTCCCCTCCCTCTACCCCCCACTGGTGGAGG
>JBBSHA010000174.1:0-5366 GCA_038253595.1 Candidatus Dormibacterales bacterium | reverse complement strand
TGACCACCCCCGGCTTCCTCTGCAGTCGGAGCCCCCAGGCCAGGCCCACCGCGTGCTGGATCTGGGTCGCCAGCGCGACCTGGTTGGGCAGCACGTTGACCGTGTCGGGGATGCGGCCCGACTCGCTCTTGCCCATGTAGCCGGCGAGGATCCGATCCAGCGGGTGGCCGTGACGCACGAGGGCCGGCAACTCACGGTAGGAGGGGACGATCCAATCGATGGCCGGGTCGAGCGCCATCGCACTGCCAACGACGGCCGCCTCCTGGCCCTTGACCGGGCTGAACACTCCCAGCTTGCCCTGCCTCTGGAGCGTGGTCGCGCGGGCGTCGAAGGCGCGGCTGAACATCATCCAGCGCAGGCCGTCCAGGACCGCCGCCGTGTCCATCCCCGGCTCCGCGCCCTCGACCAGCCGGCCGTCGGGTGAGAGCAGCCGGAACCGCTCCGAGTCGGGCTCCGCCATCGCGGCCTATTCTGGCGCGGCAGGACCGGCCGTTGCCTGCGCCCCGCCGGCGGCGTGTACGGTGAAGCCCGTGCCCGGGGTCATCTCCCGGGCGCCACGGCCCCCGGTCCGTTGCAACGGGCGCGGGGGTCAACCTCGCGCCGGTGGTCGGGGTCAGGCCCCCGAGGCCCCGGGGCCACCCGGCCTACATCAGCTTGGAGAAGAGGACCGCCGAGCAGCGGCAGGGGTTGCCGTCGGCCGGGCAGGTCCAGCCGTCGCGCAGGCTCTCCTCGTAGTAGAACTCGGCCACACTCGGGCCCTCGTCGAAACCCAGGGAGCGGAACAGCTGCGCCGACCCTCCTGGCCGGCCCGACACCCAGGAAACCGCCACGGCCGCATCGCAGCCGCGCGCCCGGAGCCAGTCGAGCCGGGCCTCGACCAGCGTCCGCCCCAGGCCCTGCCGGCGCCGGTCGCGCAGCACGGCGAGGGCCTCCAGAGAGCCCACCCGGCGCCCCGTGAACAGCCGCTGCGCCGCGGTCCCGAACCGCCGGTAGTAGTCAATGTCCTCCGGCACCTGGATGCGGGCCACCGCCGCGCCCGCCAGGTGCTCTCCGGCGCGGGCGACCACCACGGTGGCGGTGGGCTCGGCGGCGGTTTGCCGCATCGCCTGTGCCGAGTAGAGGTCGGCCCCCAGCTCGGCGTCGAAGAGGTGGCGGACCTCGGTCAGCGCCTCATCGTCGCCGGCCTCCAGGGTTTCCATCCGGAAGCCGACCGCCTCCTTCATGGGCCGTATTGTCCTCGCACTTACAATGCGGGGCAGCGTGCCGTTCCACCCAGGAGGAATCACCCAACCATGAGCATCCTGCAGCGGATGTCGAACCTCGTCCAGGGCAAGGTCAACAAGGCCCTCGACGCCGCCGAGGACCCCTCGGAACAGATGGATCTCTCCTATGAGAAGCAGCTGGAGGTGCTCCAGAAGGTGAAGCGCAACGTCGCCGACGTGCTCACCTCCGAGAAGCGGCTCGAGATGCAGGCCCAGCAGCTGCGGCAGAACCAGGTCAAGCTCCAGGGCCAGGCCCAGCAGGCGCTCACCCAGGGCCGGGAGGACCTCGCCCGCCTGGCGCTCACCCGCGCGACCACGATCGACCAGCAGCTGACTGACCTCAACGCCCAGATCGACCAGCTCAAGACCCAGGAGCAGAAGCTGGAGGTCATGGCCCAGAAGCTGCAGGCCAAGGTCGAGGCCTTCCGCACCCAGAAGGAGACGATCAAGGCCCAGTACACGGCCGCCGAGGCATCGACCCGGATTGGCGAGGCGGTCAGCGGGCTCTCCGAGCAGATGACCGACGTCTCGATGATGGTCGATCGCGCCCAGGAGAAGACGCACAAGATGCAGGCCCGGGCGATGGCCATCGACCAGCTGGTGGACAGCGGAACGCTGGACCAGCTCGGCTCCGGCCCCGGTGACGACATCGAGCGCCAGCTGGCGGCCGGCAGCACGGACACCACCGTCAACGCCCAGCTGGAGGCGATGAAGCAGCAGATGGCGCTACCCGAGGCGACCTTCATCGTTCGCATCCAGGGCGATGACCAGTTCCGGATCTCGCAGAAGAACCGCACCCAGCTCGATCTCTACGACCAGAAGGTGGTCTCGGCGGTCAACGCCGGCGACGAGCCGGCCTTCAGGGCGGCCATCAAGGAGGCCGTCGACTTCGTGCGCGGCCAGGGTATCCGGCTCCCCCACGACCAGATCGTCAAGTCCGACGAGGTCCTGCCCTCGGACGACATGGCGCTGGAGGAGGCCAGGGGCATCCTGTCCGGGGCCACCACCTAGCCGCGCTAGGCTCGATAACCCGATGGATCAGCTCTCGCCGGGAGGAGGCGACTTCGACCTGGTCGCCGCGTCGATCCGGGCCGACGCGGGCGACCAGCGCACCTTCCTGGACGTGCTCGCCGCTAAGCTTCAGGACGCGCTGCCCGGCCACGTGACGGTCCAGCGCGAGGGTGGTCTCTTCGCCCGCGAGCACCGGGTCCGCCAGGTGGTCTGCACCGTCAACCAGCGGCGCTACGAGCTGGAGTGGAAGGGGGGCGCGATCGAAGCCCGGATGGGCGCGGCGGGCAATCCCCGGCTGGTGCAGCCGATGGTCCTCGACCAGCTGGTGGAGCTGCTCTCTCGCGACCTGGTGGCCGAGGCCCGGGCCTCGAACTCGGCCCGGGCGGCCATGGACGCCCTGGTCGAGGGCCGGCTGCCGGCCGACCAGATCGTCCGCCCGGCCGAGGCGGGGGCCGCGATCGTCTACCGCCGCCCGCCGGGCAGGGTCGCCCTGACCGCGGTGCTGGTGGTCGGCAACGACGAGGTGGGCGTGCTCGTCCAGGGCGATCACGTGCTGGGCCCGGTCCCGGCCGGCCGCCACGAGCTGTCGACGCTCGGGCTGGAGGCGGGGGAGCTGACCGTGCTGGCGGAGAACCAGGAGGTGGATGTCGCCATCTACCTGGTCGCCACTCGCGAGCTGCCCGGACTCAAGTTCGGGGGGATGGTGGACAAGGTGCTGGACCCGGCCACCGGCCTGGCGGTCGGCCTCCGCGTCTTCGGCGACTACGGGGTGAGGGTCGCCGACGCGCGGGTGCTGGCCAACAGTCTGGGCGCCGCCGCCGAGCCGATCGATAACGACCGCCTGAACGTGCTGATGCGTTCTCTGCTCATGAAGGTGTTGCGAGAGGACGTGGTCACCCACATCACCGAGCAGGGCTGGCCGATTCTCGGGCTGGCCGCCCACACCCAGGCAATCGAGGACGAGACGATGAAGAAGGTTCAGATCCTGGCCCAGGGGTATGGATTGGTGGTGACCCGGATGGGCAACTTCACAATCTCCATGAAGGACGAGGACGAGGCCCTGCTCACCGCGCGCCGGGCCAGGATGGCCGAGGCGTCCGGTCCGGCGCCCGCCGCCGGCGCCGCCCAGGTGCGGTGCGGCTCCTGCGCAACCGCCAACCCGGCGGCCGCCAGATTCTGCATCTCCTGCGGCCACCCGCTCAGCAACCGGTGTCCCAAGTGCGGCACCGACAACCCGTCACCGGCCCGGTTCTGCCTCTCCTGCGGGACCGCGCTCGAGGCCGCCGCGGCCAAGGGGTCACCCGATGCGTAAGCGCCTTCTGCCCTCCTGGTGGCCGCTGCTCGTGGTTCTGGCCGTCCTGGCGGCTGTGATGCTGGTTCCGGATCTCGCCTTCGCCCGCGGCGGTGGCGGCGGCCACTCGGGCGGGGGCGGAGTCGGCGGCGGCGGGTCGAGCGGGGGCGGCGGGATCGGCGGCGGCGGGTCGCGTTCGGGCGGCGGTTTTTCGGGGGGTGGGGGAGGCTTCGGCGGCTTCGGTGGCGGCCTCTTCTTCCTGCCCTTCCTGTTCGGCGGCGGGGGCGGCATCCTGCTCCTGCTGCTGCTCTCCTTCGCGGCCATGTACCTGTTCCGGAACTCGGCCCGGCGCTCCGGCTCCTCCGAGCCGGGCTGGTACCAGGACGCCGCGCTCCCCGAACCTGGGCTCCGGGCCCTGCCCGACCCGGCGGCGGCACTGGCCGAGATCAGCAGCAACGACCCCGGCTTCGATCGGGACCGTTTCCTGGCCCGGGTCGAGGAGGCCTTCATGCGCCTCCAGGGTGCCTGGCAGGAGCGCGACCTCAAGACCGCGCGGCCTTACATGGGCCAGGGCGTGTACCTCAGCTGGCAGACCCAGATCGAGCAGCTGACGGCGCTCCATAAGAAGAACCTGCTCGAGGGCCTGACCCTGAGCGGCGCCGCCATCGTCGCCGCCTCCCACGGCAGCCGGTACGAGCACATCTCGGTGAAGCTGGACGCCACCGCGGCGGACTACGAGGTCGACGAGCGCACGGGCGAAGTGGTCTTCGGCAGCCGGACTCCGGCCCCCTTCACCGAGTACTGGACCTTCGAGCGCACGGCAGGGGTCGTGACGCCGGAGAACGGCGGCCTCCTGGACCAGGTCTGCCCCAACTGCGGCGCTCCCCTCAACATCAGCGAGATCGGTGAGTGCGAGTACTGCAACGCCGCAGTCACCAGCGGTCGCTTCGACTGGGTGTTGGCCCGCATCGACCAGGCCGACGAGTGGAACGCCCGCGCCGACCAGCTGGCCGCGGCCGGCGGCGACGACGGCCGGCCGGCGATCGCGGTGTCCGCCCAGGATGGCATTCATGCGATGAGGTCCGCCGACCCGGGTTTCGACGTCGACGCCTTCCTGGAACGGGCCGAGATGGCGTTCTTCCTGGTGCAGAAGGCGTGGCAGGACGGCAGGCTGGAGGCGGTCCGTTCCTACTTCGACCCTGCCCTCTACGCCCGCTGGGAGGCCGACGCGGCCGACCTGGCGACCAGGCACCAGCACCAGCTTCTGGAAAACCTCAACGTCCAGGGCGTCCAGGTCCTGGAGGCGATGCGCTCGGAGTCCGTCGACCGGATCCGGCTCGAGATCGACGCGGTCGCCGCCGACCACGTGGTCGACGACGCCGGCCAGTTCGTCTCCGGCGATCGATCCGACCAGCGCTTCACCGAGTACTGGACGTTCCAGCGCCCAGCCGACGTGAAGACGGCCGAGGGCGGCGGCGTGCTCGCCCACAAGTGCCCGAACTGCGGGGTTCCTCTCTCGCTGAATGCCACCGGCGAGTGCTCGAACTGCAGCGCCGCGATCAGCAACGGCCAGTTCGACTGGGCCCTGGTGTCGGTCGAGCGGGGCGGGCTGCGGGGGTGGCTGGAGCCGCCGCTCAGAATCGCCCGGTAGCGGCCGGAGCCGCCGGAGCGGCCGGTCGTGAGGCGCCGCCTTCATGCGGCGTGTCAGCAACTGTGATAATCATACTGCCATGAATTCGACACGGACGGTGCTGGTCTCGGTGCAGGGGCCGGATCGTCGCATCGACGTCGACCTTCCCCTC
>JBBSHA010000173.1:0-5377 GCA_038253595.1 Candidatus Dormibacterales bacterium | reverse complement strand
CTTCCAGCACCGCCTCCAGAGCGACGCCCTGCTCTCCGACCGAGAGGACGAGCGGATCCGGCAGGACGCGACCGCGGAGGTCGACCGGGCAACCCAAATCGCCGAGGCGGCCGAGCCGCCGGCCGCCTCCGATCTCCTGCGTCACCTGTTCGCGGAGGCGGCCGGCTGACCATGGCCGTGAAGACGGTGATCGAGGGTGTCCGCGAGGCCCTGTAGGAGGAGATGGCGCGCGACCCGCGGGTCTGGGTGCTGGGCGAGGACGTGGGCCGCAAGGGGGGCGTGTTCCTGGCCACCGAGGGCCTGTACGCCGAGTTCGGCGAGGCCCGGGTGCTGGACACCCCGCTGGCCGAGTCGAGCATCGTCGGGGTGGCGATCGGGGCGGCCATGAACGGCCTGATTCCGGTGGCCGAGATCCAGTTCGCCGACTTCATCCACCCCGCCTTCGACCAGATCGTGAGCGAGGCGGCCCGCATCCGCTACCGCTCCAACGGCGACTTCAGCTGCCCGATCGTGGTCCGCGCCCCCTACGGCGGTGGCGTCCACGGCGGCCTCTACCACTCCCAGTCGGTGGAGGCGTTCTACGCTCACGTGCCCGGCCTGAAGGTCGTGATCCCGAGCAGCCCCGAGGACGCCAAGGGCCTGCTCAAGTCGGCGGTGCGCGACCCCGACCCGGTCATGTATTTCGAGCACAAGAAGTGCTATCGCCTGATCAAGGGCGAGATCCCCGAGGGCGACTACGTGACCCCGATCGGGCCGGCCGCGGTCCGGCGCCCGGGCACCACGATCACCTGCGTCGCCTGGGGCCTGATGGTCCACTACTGCCTGGAGGCGGCCGGCACCGTGGCCGGCGAGGGCGTCGAGGTGGAGGTGGTCGACCTGCGCACGCTGCGGCCTCTGGACCGTGAGACCATCCTCGGCTCGGTGGCTAAGACCGGGCGGGCGATGGTGGTCTACGAGGACAACCTGACCGGCGGCTTCGGGGCGGAGATCGCGGCCGTGATCGCGGGCGAGGGCTTCGAGTCGCTCGACGCGCCAGTGCTGCGGGTGGCCGCCCCCGACGTCCCCGGGATGCCCTTCAACAAGGTCCAGGAGGACGCCTACATGCCCAGTCCGGAGAAGATCGCGACCGCCATGCGCGGCCTGGCCTCCTATTAGCGGCCCGGGCGCGCCCCACCCGGCCATCACCGCGGCCGAGTACGGGACCCGCCGGGAGGCGGTCTGGGCGGGCATGGAGGCGGCGGGCATGGACGCCCTGGTCGTCTTCTATCCGGCCCGGGTGGCCTACCTGAGCGGATTCCACCACATCCCGACCGAGCGCCCGGTGGCCCTGGTCCTGGGACCCGACGCCTACACCGCGCTGGTGGTGCCCGCGGTCGAGAAGGAGCACGCCGAGAGCGTCGAGGGCATCGACCACGTGGAGGTCTACTTCGAGTACCCGGGCGATCGCCACCCGATGCACATGCTGGCCTCCGTCCTGGGCTCGATCAACGCCAACTCGCGCCGGATCGGGGCCGACCACGACGGCGTGGTCCCCCACTGGGGCTACCGGGGGCCCCGCCTGAGCGAGGTGCTGGGGGCTTCCCCGATCGATGGCGAGATGTTGGTGGAGTCGCTGCGCCGGGTCAAGTCCACGGCCGAGCTGGAGTGCATGGAGCTGAGCTGCGAGTGGGCGGGGCGCGCCCACCGCCGGATGCAGAACGCCATCCGGCCCGGCCGGACCGAGATGGAGTGCTACCAGGGGCCGGCCGCCGAGACCCTGAACGAGATGATCCGAGAGATGCCGGGCTGGCGGCCGCGCGGCTTCGGCGGCGACGGCCTGACCTCCATGTTCGTGGGCGGCCGGCACACGGCGATGCCCCACGGTTTCGTCCGCGGCCACGGCCTGGAGCCGGGCGACGTGCTGGTCAGCGGGGCCTCGGCCGACATCGACGGCTACCACTCCGAGCTGGAACGGACCATGATCGTCGGCCCGCCGACGCCGGCCCAGCAAGACGCCTTCGCCGCCATGCTCGCCCTCCAGACCCGGGCCATCGAGACGATGGCGCCGGGGGTGACGATGGCCGAGGTCGACAGCGAGGTGCTGCGGCTGGCGCGGGAGCTGGGCCACGGCGACCACCTCCGCCACCACACCGGGCACTCGATCGGGCTCGAGGGCCACGAGGCACCCTTCCTGGACCGGGGCGAGGAGGGGGAGCTGGAGCCGGGCATGGTCTTCACCGTGGAGCCCGGGCTCTACCTGGCCGGCCTGGGTGGCTTCCGACACTCCGACACTGTCTGCGTCACCGGCGCCGGGGCCCGCCTGCTGACCGACTACCCGCGGGAGCTGAGGGACCTGGTCATCCCGGTCTGATTAGTTTCGGAAGGGGAGCGGCACGGCGACCAGCAGCAGGGTGATCGCGGCCACCGACATGGCGGCGGTCGCGATCCAGGTCAGTACCCGGCTCAGCCGGCCGCTCACGCGCTCCTTCATGAAGCCGCGGTCGCAGCCGAGCAGCACGATCAGGATCATCAGCGGGGGCGCCACCAGGCCGTTGATCACCGCGGCGTAGAAGAGCGCCCGGGTCGGGTCGATATGGACGAAGTTCATGCCCACCCCGACCAGCGTCGCGAGCCCGATCACTCCGTAGAAGGTGGGCCGGTACTGCGGCCTGGTGGAGAGGGCGCCCTTCCAGCCCATGAACTCCTTGACCGCGTAGGCGGCGGAGCCGGTCAGGATCGGGATCGCCAGCAGTCCGGTGCCGATGAAGCCCAGGGCGAAGGCGATGAAGGCGTACTGGCCGAGGAGCGGGGCAAGCGCCTTGGCAGCCTGGTCGGCGGTCTGGACATCCGTCTTGCCGTGGGCGTGGAGCACGGTGGCGGTGGTCAGGATGATGAAGTACATGACCAGCTGCGAGGAGCCCATCCCGATGAAGACGTCGGTCTGGGCCGCCCGCAGCTCGCCAAACCTCACCCCCCGCCGCTCCGACTCGGTCTGCAGCCCGGCCGCCCGCATCTCGTCGACCTCGGCCGATGCCTGCCAGACGAACAGGTAGGGCGAGATGGTGGTGCCGAGAACCGCCACCAGGGCGGTGATGAACTCTTTGCTCAACTCGATGTGGGGCACGAACGTGGCCCTGACGACCTCGAGCAGCGCCGGGTGGGCGAGGACGCCGGTGAAGACGTACGCGAAGAGGGCCAGGGTCAGCCATTTGAAGACCTTGAAGATGGTCCGGTAGGAGACGAATAACTGCAGGTACAGGATCAGCGCCGCCACCGGGACCACGAGCCAGATCTCGGGCACCCTGCCCAGGGTCAGCAGGGAGCCGCCGGCGGCCACCGCCCCCAGGTCGGCGCCCACATTGATGGTGTTGGCCAGCAGCAGCAGCAGGATGCAGGCGCCGACCAGGCCGGTCGGGAACTTGCGTCGCAGCGAGGTACCGAGGCCGACCCCGGTATGGAGGGCGATCCGGGCGCAGAGTTCCTGGATGGACGCCATCATCGGGAAGGTGAAGGGCGCCAGCCAGAGCATGCCGACGCCGAACTGGGCCCCGACCTGGGAATAGGTCCCGATCCCGCTGGGATCGTCGTCGCTCGCCCCGGTGACCAGGCCCGGCCCCAGCAATCGGAGGAATCCCAGGGGACCACCCCTGCGGATCTCGTCCAGGGAGGTCCGGCCGGAACTGAGGCCGCCGCCGGCGGATTCCCCCTTCAGCGCCGGTACCTTCAGCAGCTCGTCCGGCTCGGGCTCCGCGTCAGCTCCCGCAGCGATCTTGCCGAGCAGCGGATCCTTGATTGAATCAGGCAGGTTTTTGATAGCTTGCTTATCGCATTTTCTACTCGGTAGCGTCAAGGAACCGGGGAGCCACTCCCGATACGCTTGACGCGTGGACCTGATCGGTGAGCTGGTTAAGCTGCGCGCAGTCCGGGCCGAGGACGGCCAGGCTCTGATCGCCAACCTGGCCGACCCCGAGGTGGTGCGCTTCCTGGGCGGCTGGGCCTGGAACCCGTACGGGATGGACGAGTTCCGGGAGTTCCTCAGCCAGCCGCTACCACGCTCGGTGCGCTGGGCGGTCGAGGCCCGCGATGGGGGCGACTGCATCGGCGTCAGCGGCCTCCATGACATCGACGACCGCAATCGCAACTGCCTGTGGGGTGTCCACCTCGGGCCCCCGAGCCGGTGGGGGCGAGGTTACGGCACCGAGGTCTGCCGGCTGGCAACCGGCTTCGCCTTCCAGCACCTGGGCATGGAGAAGGTCAGCCTCTTTTACTACGAGGGCAACGCCCGGGGGCGGCGCGCCTACGAGAAGGCCGGCTACCGCCAGGAGGGAGCGCTGCCCCGCGACACCCTGCTCGACGGCGGCCTGCGCACGCGGTTCGTGATGTCGGCCTTCCGCGACCACCCGCTCTACGCCTGATGGACATCGGCGGCCGGCTCGTACGCCTGCGGGGATCCCGGCCCGGCGACGCGGAGGCGCTGGCGGGGATCTCCGCCCACCCCGAGGTGGCGCGCTTCGCGGGTAGCTTCATGCTGCTGCCGGAGAGCGCCGAGGACGTGCGCGCCCAGCTCGCCCGGCGCAGCCCGGACGGCATCGGCTGGGTGGTGGAGGCCCAGGACGACGGGGCCGTGATCGGCAGGGCCAGCCTCCGCCGCATCGACTTCCGGAACCGCAACTGCTGGTTGGGGATCGCGCTCGGGCCGCCGGAGCGCTGGAACCGCGGCTACGGCCAGGAGGCGACGCGCCTGGTGACCCGGTTCGGCTTCCGCCAGCTGGGGATGGAGAAGGTCTACCTGGGCGTCTTCGAGGGCAACGACCGAGGGCTCGCCGCCTACCGCCGGGCCGGCTACGAGGTTGAGGCCACGCTGGAACGGCAGAAGCTGCTCGAGGGCCGGCTGGTCCGTGCCCACTGGATGGCCGCCTACCGCGACCACCCGCTGTACGCATCCGAGTAGGACGCCTCCACCGATCTCAGGCGGGCCAGCGCACGTCGTCGCCGTGGGGCGTCGAGGTGGCCAGCAGGCGGTCTTCACCCCCCGGCCAGAGGCTCAGCCGGAGCTCGGCTCGGGGACTGCCGGGGGGCGGCTCCAGACGGAGCCAGGCCAGCGGCCGGCCGGTGACGGCAACGGTCGCGGCGGCCTGGAGGGCGGCTCCCATCGCCGCCAGGCTGGCCCGGCTCGGATACTGCATGACCACGGAATGAAGCACCACCGTGGCCGCCCCCGGTCGCAACTCGGCCAGGCGGGCCGGGAGCCAGTCGGCGCCGTCGGCCCGGTCGACCGAGACCGGCATTCGCCGGCACACCTCCAGCGCAGCCTCCAGCCTCTCGAAGCGCTCGAGCCGGTCCGGCCATAGGAATGAGCGCAGCGTCAGCTCCCCCTCGGCGGTGGCGGGGTCGATCG
>JBBSHA010000172.1:0-5385 GCA_038253595.1 Candidatus Dormibacterales bacterium | reverse complement strand
TGGCGGTGCCGGTGCTGATCCTGGCCACGGGCGCGCTCAGCTGCCTGGCGATCGTGCGCCGGGCGCGCGGCCGGGGTGTCGCGGCGGTGCCCGCCGAGGCGCCGGCCGGCGTCGAGCGGCGGAGCCCGGACAGCCGGGCCTCCTAGAATTCACTCCGGTGGCTGACGGGTTCATCGAGCGCGCCGGGGTCCGCCTGCACTACGTGGAGTGGCCGGCCCCGACTCCCCAGCGCCCCCCGGCCGTCTTCCTCCTCCACGGTCTCAGCTCCAACGCCCTGGTGTGGAGCCGGCTGGCACCCCTGCTCCGGGGTCGCCGGGTGGTCGCCCTGGACCAGCGCAGCCACGGGCTCTCCGACCGGCCTGAGACCGGCTACAGCGCGGCCGAATTGGTGGCGGACGCCGCCCACGCGATCACGGCGCTGGACCTCGGACGGCCCCTGGTGGCCGGTCACTCGTGGGGGGCGACGGTCGCCCTCGAGCTGGCGGCCACCCACCCCGAGCTGGCCTCCGGCCTGGTCTTCGTGGACGGCCCGAGCACTGCGATGAGCGGCGCCATGACCTGGGAGGAGGCCGCCAACCGCATGCAGCCGCCGCTGCCCGTCTACCCCGACCTCGAGGGGGCGGCCGCCGTCCAGCACCGCTACCTGGGTGAGTCCTGGGGCGAGGACCTGAATGAGTTCGTGAGGAGCGGGGTGGTCGCCGTCGACGGCGGCTTCACATCCACCCTCACAGCCCCGGTGCGGCTGCAGGTCCTGAAGGCCATGTTCCACCACCAGCCGGAGCTGCTCTTCCCCCAGGTCGCGGGTCCCGTCCTGCTGGCGGCGGCCGCCACCGACTATCCGGGGGCGCCGGCCCAGTTCCTGGACTGGCGGCGGCGCTCCGTGGACGCAGTCCGGCAGCTGCGTGCGGACGCGCTGGTGCGCTGGTACGACTCCCGCCACGACATCCCGCTGATCCGCCCCGAGGAGCTGGCCGCCGACCTCGAGCGGCTGGCCATCGCCGCCGGCTGGTACGAGGTCACCCGCCTGGCCTCGGGTGTGGACGGTGACTGGAACCGGCCCGTCCACGGCGATGCCGGGGGCTGGAACGCGCGCGACCTGCTCGCCCATCTGGCTGCCTCCCAGGCCTCGATGTCGATGGTGCTCGCAGCGCCGCCCCCCGCGGGCGAGGCCATCGAGGCCTCCCCCCGGCCGGCCTTCGACCCCGACCGCTGGAACGCCTCCCAGACCGCCAGGCGCCGGGAGCACTCGCCGGCCGCGCTGCTGGAGGAGATGCGCCAGGGTTCGGTCGCGATCGCCGGCGCCCTGCTGGAGACCGACCTCGCCCGGCCGGCCGCCCTGGGCCCCTACGCCGGCCGGCCTCTGGGCGAGGTGATGGGCCGCATGCTCGAACACCAGCGGAGCCACCTGGCCGAGCTGTCCTGATGCCGGGTCTCGACCCGACCCCCCTGCGGATGGCGCTGGACGGTCTGGCCGGCAGGCTTCTGGACGGCGTCGCGACCCCGGCGGTGGGTGCCGTCCGCCCGCGCCTTGACGCGCCGGTGGTGGAGGACCTCGAGGGCACGGTCAGGCGGGAGGTGGCCCGGGCCCTGGAGGGGGTCCGACGGGGTCCGCTGGCGATCGGCCTCGGCAGCCGCGGCCTGGCCGATCTCGGCCGGCTGGCCGCGGCTGTGGTGGCGACGGCACGGGAGCTGGGCTTCGACCCCTTTGTGGTGCCCGCGATGGGCAGCCACGGGGCCGCGACCGCCGCCGGCCAGGCCGCGGTGCTGGCCGACTCGGGGGTGGATCCCGCGCTGATCCGGGCCACCATGGAGACGGTGGTGGTGGGCGAGGCGCTGGGCGTCCCCGTGCACATTGACCGCCACGCGTACGAGGCGGGCGCGGTGTTCCTGGTCAACCGGGTCAAGCCCCACACCAGCTTTCGGGGCCCGGTCGAATCGGGCCTCGCCAAGATGTGTGCGGTCGGGCTGGGCAAGCAGCCGGGGGCGCGTCTCATGCACTCCCGGGGGGTGGCCGGGCTGGCGGAGCTGATCCCGGCCGCCGCCCGCCTGGTCGCCCAGCGCCGGCTGCTGGCGGGCGGTCTCGCCATCGTCGAGAACCAGCGCGACCAGACCGCACTGGTGCGCGGCCTGACGGCCGCCGAGGTGGGCGCCGAGGCGGAGTCCGCGCTCCTCGCCGAGGCCCGCCGGCTGATGCCCACGCTGCCGTTCGCGGATCTCGATGTGCTGGTCGTCGAGCGGATGGGCAAGGACATCAGCGGCGCCGGAATCGACACCAACGTGGTCGGCCGGATGCGCGTCAGCGGGCAGCCGGAGCCGGACCCGCGCAGCGTGATCTCGATCGTGGTGCTCGACCTGACCGACGCCTCCCACGGCAACGCGATGGGCATCGGCACAGCCGACTTCACGACGTCCCGCCTCCTCGCCAAGATCGACTTCGAGGCCCTCTACACCAACGCCATCACGGCCGGCGTGGTCGGCATCCGGCGGATGGCGCTGCCGTGCGTCATGGCGACCGATCGGGACGCCATCATGGCCGCGATCGCCACCCGCGGCCGGGCCGGGCCGCTGCGGCTGGCCTGGATCCGGGACACCCTGCACACCGAGCTGGTCGGCTGCACGGAGGCGCTCCTGGAGGAGGCCCGGGGCCGGGACGACCTGGAGGTGGTCCGGGAGGCGGTGGCGATGGCCTTCGCCGGCGACGGCGGGCTGCTGCCGCTGTCATAAAGCGTCCTGCTCGGTACTGCCATGAGTGGTTCAAGCGGCGATGGGCCGGTTCCTCGCTTGGGTCCTCAACAACCCATAGCCGAGAGTCGGCATGTTCACCTGCGGATTGGCCTTGGGACGATCGTGCAGTGAAGCCGAGCGAGCGCGGTCAGGGCGCCTGCAGGCCAGACCCGGCAGCGGGCGAACTGGGTGCTGCCGCGGCGCCGAGACATGCTCGAGTAGGGTCGCCGGCTGGTCTACGCCTCGAACAGTGCGATGGGCCGCACAGGGGAGCCTGTCGCGCCCCGCAGCTTGAGCGGCAGGCAGATGAACGTGAAGCGGCTCACGCCGGCCTCCGTCAGCTCCTCCAGGTACAGGTTCTCGATGATGTGGATGCCGGCCCGGACCAGCAGGATGACGTGGCCGGGAAGGGTGGTGCCGGTCACGGGGTCGGCCTCGCCGGTCCAGTCCCAGGCCACGTTGTCGGCCCCGACCGCGCGCACGCCAAGGCCGGCCAGCCACTGCGAGATGGCCGCCCGCATGCCGGAGCCCCGCAGGTAGAGCTCGGGGTCGGCCCAGTTCCGGCCGTTGCCGGTGCGGGCCAGCAGCACGTCGCCCGCGGCCGGCTCCACCCCCTGCTCGCGGGCCAGGCGCTGGAAGCGGTCGAGGCCGATCCAGCCGCCGGGGGGGACCACGCCGAGGTTCACCAGCCAGCCCCGGGCCACGATCGGGGCGATCGTCTCGGCGCCGTGTTCGCTGAAGCCGAACGCGCCCTGGGCGCTGAGGGCATCGCCGCCCCCGTGCAGCTTCAGGTCCTCGGCCTGGTGGGCGAGGGCGTCGATGTGGGTACCGGCGTGCTCGCTGGTGATGAGCACGCCCGCCGCCCCGGTCCGCCGTTCGGGGGCGCTCCGCTCGTGGCGGCGGTGGAGCATGTAGGCCTGCCCCGGGGGGACATGGGCGGGATGGATGGGGGCGCCGGCATGGCGTGGCTGCTCCAGGTCGAAGACCCGGACCCGGTCGGGGTTCACCGGAGGGGCCGGGCCGGCGACAGCGCCCGCACCACCGCCAGCAGGACGGTGGCGCCCAGCACCGCGACCAGCAGGCTGCCCCAGAAGCGATAGACGGTTCCGGGCACGAAGAGGCTGAGCAGGAAGCCACCCACGAAGGCGCCGATGATGCCGACCACGGTGTCCGTGATGCAGCCCAGGCCCCGCCCGCGCACGATCCGGCCGGCGACGGCGCCCGCGACCAGGCCGATCACGATCCAAGTCAGCCAGTTCCCCGGTTCCAAGACGACCCGCATGGCTGGGAAGTGTAGTGGCGCCCCGGCCCGGCGCGGCGCGGAATACCCGCGGGCCGCCCGCCCACGGGGGCGTTTGGCGGCCAGTGCACCGATAAGCCGGTCGCAACTGGTGCACCTGACCGCCGAGTGCACCAGCGTGGAGGCCCCGGCGCGGCGCGCCGGGCTAGCGGGGCTCGACCTTGGGCCCGAAGTGGGGGTCGGCGGTGATCAGCGAGTCGATGTAGCGGAAGCGCTCGTAGCGGTGCTGGAGTAAGACCTCCGGGCGCTGGCCGAGCAGGGGTTGGAGGTGCCGCCAGAGGGCGGCGTCCAGCACCCGGCGGCCCCATCGAAGTCGGTATGGGCGCCGCCCTCGGGCTCCTCGATGACCTCCTCGACGACGCCCATCGCGAGCAGGTCGCGCGAGGTGATCTGGAGCTGCTCGGCCGCCTCCATCTTGCGCGCGTTGTCACGCCACACGATCGACGCCGCCGCCTCCGGGGAGGCCACCGCGTACGTGGAGTTCTCGAGCATGAGCACCCGGTCGGCGACGGCCATGCCCAGCGCGCCGCCGGAGCCGCCCTCCCCGATCACGCAGGCGACCACGGGGACTGGGATCTCGAACCACTCCATGATCGCCCCCGCGATCGCGGCGGCGATGCCCCGCTCCTCGGCCGCGGCCCCCGGGAAGGCACCCGGGGTGTCGACCAGCGAGATCACCGGGAAGCCGAACTTGGCCGCCATCCGGGCCAGACGCATCGCCTTGCGGTAGCCCTCGGGGTGCATGAGGCCCCAGTTGCGGCCCACCCGGTCGCTCAGGTTGCGGCCCTTCTGGTGCCCCATGATGACCGCGCTGCGGCCGCGCCAGGTGCCGATCCCGCCCACCAGGGCGGGGTCGTCGCCGGAGATGCCGTCCCCGTGCAGCTCGACGAAGTCGGGCGCCAGGCGGGCGATGTAGTCCAGGGTGTAGGGGCGCCCCGGGTGGCGCGCCAGCTCGACCACCTGCCAGACGCTGAGCGTGTCCTTCTGCTTCATGGCCGCCTCGTCAGCAGCTCCAGCAGCCGGGTCAGTCGGGGCCTCAGCTCGCCGCGCGCAACCACCATGTCGACCTGGCCGTGGGCGAGCTGGAACTCGGCGCTCTGGAAGCCGGGGGGGAGCTCCTCGTACGTCGCCTGCTTGATCACGCGGGCCCCGGTGAAGCCGATCGAGGCGCCCGGCTCGGCGATGTTGACGTCGGCCAACAGGGCCAGGGACGCGCTGGTACCGCCGAACGTGGGGTCGGTGAGCACCGAGAGGTAGGGGCAGCCGGCGCGGTGCAGCCGGCCCACCGCGCCGTTGACCTTGGCCATCTGCATCAGGGCCAGGGTGCCCTCCTGCATGCGGGCGCCGCCCGACGCCGCCAC
>JBBSHA010000171.1:0-5427 GCA_038253595.1 Candidatus Dormibacterales bacterium | reverse complement strand
TTGCCGATGTCGTGGACGTCACCCTTGACCGTGGCCATCACGATGGTCCCCCGCGGCCGCCCCTGGGCCTGGCCGGTCGCCGCCTTCTCGGCCTCCATGAAGGGCTGCAGGTAGGCCACCGCTCGCTTCATGGCGCGGGCGCTCTTGACGACCTGGGGCAGGAACATCTTGCCGGCGCCGAAGAGGTCGCCGACGATGCCCATGCCCGCCATCAGCGGTCCCTCGATCACCATCAGGGGGCTGCCGCATTCGACCCTGGCCTCCTCGGCGTCGGCCTCGATGAAGTCGACCAGGCCGTGGACCAGGGCGTGGGAGAGCCGGTCCGCCACCGGCTGGTCGCGCCAGGCCAGGTCCAGCTCGCGCCGCGTACCCCCGCCGCCGACCCGGGACGCGCGGTCGACCAGCCGCTCGGTGGCATCCGGCCGGCGGTCGAAGATGACGTCCTCGACCAGCGCCAGGAGGTCGGGCGGGATGTCCTGGTAGACGGCCAGTTGGCCGGCGTTGACGATGCCCATGTCCAGCCCGGCCGAGATCGCGTGGAAGAGGAAGGCCGAGTGCATCGCCTCGCGGACCGCATCGTTGCCCCGGAAGGCGAACGAGAGGTTGGAGATGCCACCCGAGATCCGGACCCCGGGGCAGCGGCGCTTGATCTCGGAGGCGGCCTCGATGAACGCCTTGGCGTACCCGTTGTGAACCTCGATCCCGGTGGCGACCGCCAGCACGTTGGGGTCGAAGATGATGTCCTCGGCGGGGAAGCCCGCCTGCTCGGTCAGGAGCCGGAACGCGCGCTCGCAGATCTCCACCTTGCGGGCGGCGGTGTCGGCCTGGCCCTCCTCGTCGAATGCCATCACGACCACCCCGGCGCCCAGCCGGCGGACGCGCCGGGCCTGGTCCAGGAAGGCGGCCTCGCCCTCCTTGAGGCTGATCGAGTTGGCGACCCCGCGGCCCTGCACGCACTTGAGCCCGGCCTCAATGACCGAGAAGCGGGAGCTGTCCACCATCACGGGAATGCGGGCCACCTCGGGCTCGGTGGCGAGTAGGTTGAGAAAGGTGGTCATGGCCCGCTCGGAGTCCAGCAGGTCGGCGTCCATGTTGACGTCGAGGAGGTTGGCGCCCCCGCGGACCTGCTCCAGGGCGACGCCGAGCGCGGCGGGGTAGTCGTCGCCCTCGATGAGGCGGCGGAATCGGGCCGAACCGGTCACGTTGGTGCGCTCGCCGATCAGGGCGAAGGTGCTGGCCGGCCCGATCTCGAACGGTTCCAGGCCGCTGAAGCGGGTGGCGATCGAGGGCGGGGGCGGCTGCCGCGGGGCCAGGCCGGTGATCGCCCGGGAGATGGCCGCGATGTGCTCGGGGGTGGTCCCGCAGCAGCCCCCGAGAGCGTTGGCCAGCCCCGCCGCCGCGAATTCCCGGAGCATCCGGCTGGTCGCCTCCGGCTGCTCGTCGTAGTCGCCGAACGCGTTGGGGAGACCGGCGTTCGGGTAGCAGACGACGTAGGTGGGGATGATCCGGGACAGCTCGGCCAGGTAGGGCCTGATCTCGGCCGCGCCCAGCGAGCAGTTGATCCCGACCGCGAAGGGCTCGGCGTGCTGGATGGAGGCCCAGAAGGCCTCCACCGTCTGCCCGGACAGGGTGCGCCCGCTGCGGTCGACGATGGTCACCGAGACGATCAGCGGCATCTCGGGGGCGACCGTGCGGGCCGCGGCGATCGCGGCCTTGCCGTTTAGGGTGTCGAACACGGTCTCGACCAGGAGCAGGTCGGCACCCCCGTCCCGCAGGCCCCGCGCCGCCTCCGCATAGGCCTCGAACAGCCGGTCGTAGGCGACCGTGCGGTAGGCCGGGTCCTCGACCCGGGGCGACATCGAGAGGGTCACGTTGGTCGGGCCCAGGGAGCCGAGCACGAAGCGGTCGGGGTAGGCCGCCACCGCCCTCCTGGCCAGCTCGGCCCCGGCCCGGTTGATCTCGTAGGAGAGATCCTGCAGACCGTAGTCGGCCTGGGCGATCGCGGTCGAGGCGAACGTGTTGGTGCCGATCAGATCGGCCCCCGCGTCCAGATACTGGCGGTGGATCTTCTCGATGACGTCCGGCCGGGTCAGGCAGAGCAGGTCGATGTCCCCCTGGAGCGGCCTCGGATGGTCCCGGAAACGGTCGCCGCGATAGGCGGTCTCGTCCAGCCGCTCGCGCTGGATCATCGTGCCCATGGCACCGTCGAGGACGAGGATGCGCTCGGCGAACAGCTCCCGGAGCCGGGCTTCGACAGGGTTCATGGGCATTGTCGGCATGGCTTGGGTGTCGCTCGTGCCGGCCCGGGAGGCGGGGGACCGCCTACCGGCCGGCCCAGACGCCGGCCGGCTGCGCGGGCGTCCCCACAGTGTATTGCCGTAGCCCGGTCGTGGTACCCTCGAGCGCGAAGCAGTCCGTTTTTCCAAGACTCACAGCGATTTCGACGCCAATTTCATGCATTTGACGGGTCTATGCCTTGGCAAAACGGACTAGCGTGGCCACCATGATCAACACTGAGGTCGGCAGCTACACCACCCGAGGCGACCTGACGGTCCTGGTCCGGCTGTCCGAGGTCCTGAACACGATGGAGAAGGGCCTCGACAACGGCCTCTTCTCCCCCGCCGCCCGCCCCGCCGTGGTGGACGAGATCTTCACGCTGAGGCGCCGCCTCGGACGGAGTCCGATCCCCGCCGGAGGCGTTTCGTAGCCGGAGTCACCAAGGACTGCTGGAGAGGGTCGCGCCCGGGGACCACGGGATCGCCCGCCCAGACCGAGCGCTCCTGCAGCGAGTCGTGCAAGAGATTAGCCCAGCTGATTGGGTGGGAAGGCATAGCGTCGGAAGGCGGGCGCGCCGGCCGCCGTCACTCTAGGTGGCCTGAGCCGGTGCGGGCCGTGGCCTCCTGGCGGCCTCCTGTCGGATGCCCATAATGAGGATCGCGACCACCGCCGCCAGCGTGACCAGCAGGCCCGCCGCGTCGGCGGGCGCGATGTGGAGCCGGTGGCTCACTCCGTACTGGAGGACCGTGGTGACCAGGGGCGAGGCCATTCCGATCGCAATCACCGCAGACACCATCGCGTGCCGGATGGCCAGGAAGGTGAAGACGGTGAAGGCGAGCAGGACCAGGCCCACCAGGAGCACGAACTCGACCTGGGTCCCGCTCAGCCGGAGCAGGCCCGCCAGGTGGCCGGTGAGCCCGGAGTAGAGCACGAGGATGGCCGATCCCAGCGTCATCTTGGCCGTCATCACCGCCAGGGTCGAGAGACCTCGGAGCAGGTGTTTGGCGATCACGAAGTCGACGGCGAAGAGGAACGTCGAGGACAGGATCATCCCCGCCCCGCTACTCCAGCGCAGCTGGCCGAAGTTCAGGCCCAGGGTGGCCCCCACCAGCAGGACCGCGAATCCGGCCCACATCGCCGGCCGGATCCGCTCGCCCAGGAAGGCGACGGCGAGGAGGCCGACCAGCAGGAACTGGAGGTGGTTGAGGAAGGCGGCGGTCACGGCCGTTGAGTGCTGGAGGCCGTTGAAGAAGAGCAGGTAGGGCACGCTGCCCCCGGTGACGGCGAGGGCTACCAGCCAGGCGGCGGTGGGCTTCTGCAGCCGGCCGTACTCGCGCCGCCGCTCCCCCAGGAAGAGCAGCGGCACCAGCAGGATCGCGCCCACCACCCCGTTCTTGAGCGTGGTGTAGAGGGTGGCGTCGCGGTAGAGGTGGACGCCCAGGCTGTTCACGTAGATCGAGATCCCGCTGATCACGGCCGCGGCGACCGCGAAGGCGTAGCCGAGTGCCGGCCGGGGGCGGCGTTTACTAGAGCCGGGGGCGGGCTGTACGGCCATCATCCCTGTGAGCATCGCCTCCTTGGGGGCATCGCTGCTACCGATTCGACCATCTTGACAGCCGGCCGCCGGCCGCGACGACCCGCATCGGGGCCCACTGGTCCGGCCGGCATGGGGGTGGCTATGCGCGGAAGCTGGGCGAGCCCGGCCGCAGGCTGACTTTTGTATGCGAACATTTGCTCGCTATGCGGAGGTGGCCCAGGTGACGCCCTCCAACCAGGCCGCTGAGCTGGGGCTCAACCCGGCCCCACCCATGACCCTGGTGGTGGACCTCAACTGCGCCTTCGCCTCCATCGAGCAGCAACACGACCCCGGGCTGCGCGGCCGGCCCCTGGCGGTGGCCGCGTACGCAGTCGGCGCCGCGACCATCGTGTCCTCCTCCCGGGAGGCCCGCGACCTCGGAATCAGGACCGGCATGCGCGTATTCGAGGCCCAGGCGATATGTCCCCGGATCGTGGTCGTGGAGCCCAATCCGCCGCTCTACCGGGCCGCGTCCGACCAGCTGATCGAGATCCTGGAGAGCCACAGCCCGGAGGTGCTCCGGATGTCGATCGACGAGGCCTCCATGAACCTGGCCGGGACGCCGGGTCTCCGCAAGCTGGGGCCGGAGGGGGTCGGCCGGGCGGTCAAGAGCGCGCTCCGCGAGCGGCTGGGCGAGTGCGTGACGTGCTCGGTCGGCATCTCGACCTCGATCTGGATGGCCAAGCAGGCGTCCAACCTGGACAAGCGCGACGGCCTCCAGCGGATCGACCACACCAACCTGGCCCAGGTGCTCGGGCGCCTGCAGCTCACCGACCTGTCCGGGATCGCCGCCGCCACCGCCGCCCGCCTGGGCCGGGCCGGCATCGCCTCGCCGCTCCAGTTCCTGCACGCCGGCGTCGAGCAGCTGGAGCGGGCGGGAATGCGGGCGCAGGTCGCCGACGGCTGGCGCCGCCGGCTGCGCGGCTTTGAGGTCGCCGGCTTCGAGAGCGCCGCCCGCAAGAGCTACAGCCATTCCCACGTGCTCGCGCGCGCCACCGGCTCGCTCCCCGAGCTAGAGGAGCTGCTGATGCGGCTCTCCGACATGGTCGGCCGCCGGCTCCGGGCGGGCGGGCGCCGGAGCAGCGTGGTCAGCGTCGGGATCGCCTACCGGCCGGACATCGCCCGGTTCTCCAGGCAGAGCCGGCTGAGCACCCCGATCGCGACCGGCGACGAGATCTACCGTGCGGCCCGGAACCTGCTGGCCGCGCGCGATCCCGCCCGCCAGGTGGGCACACTGGGCGTCGGCCTGTCCGGGCTCAGCGACGTCGATGCCGGCCAGCTGGACCTGTTCGGTGACCCCGCCCAGCCCCGCGCCCAGCGCCTGGAGGCGGCCATGGACGCCATCCGCGACCGCTTCGGCGAGGATGCCTTGCAGCGCTCGCGGCTGCTCGGTCGAGCCCGGGTGGTCAGGGATCGAATAGCTTTCGGCAACACCGGACACCCCGACGACCGGCGCCGGCCATGAGTCCGGACAGAGAGACTGCAGATATGGATTGGAAGCTCGAGCTGGTGGTGGTTCCCGTGTCGGACGTGGACCGCGCCAAAGGCCTTCTACCTGGAGCAGGCCGGCTTCG
>JBBSHA010000170.1:0-5456 GCA_038253595.1 Candidatus Dormibacterales bacterium | reverse complement strand
CGTCAGTTCATCGGCACTGCCGCCTTGGTGGGCGGAGCCGCCATGACTGTTCCGCTTTGGGACTCCGTGCTGGCCCAGGCAGCGGGGCTCCCAGACCCGAAACCGATTCCGCAGACGTTTGACGGTTCGCCGTTCCATTTCCAATTTTTGACGACCAGCACCGAGCCATCGAGCATCACCGACTTCAAGTGGATTGTTGGCGGCGCCGACCTGCTTGGCACGGGCTGGGGCACCGACGCACAAACCGGCAAGAAGACCTTCATGTGGACGGCGATCGACAACCGATTCATGCCAGGGACCTACGTCGGGGTCGACGGTAGGAGGCATGAAGCGACGTTTGGCTGCGTCTGACTGGACATTTTCACTGACGCGGCGCGTCAGAATCAGGTCCACGACTTCAACCTCGACATCCGGCCCTTTCCTGGCGGAGTGTTCTGGACCAATTTCATTTCCGACTCGAGCGTCCACGTCAAGCACGACGACTTCGAGGCTGGTGCTTCTCTCGACGTCGACCGGCTGGCCCTCTTCGACTACTTCAGCGTCAACAACGCGCTTGCTGACGGCAACTCGATAGACGCGACGGTTTCTTATCGTGTGCGGTGGGCTGGAGACGGGACGCCACTTAGGATCGACGACGGAACCATGTTCCACTTCGACGGCCGGCAGACCACAGCCAACATCGCATGGTCCGCACGTGAGGCCGGTTTCCGGTTCCAGTCGAGCCCGGCACATACGACATCGACGAATTTCGCCGTCATAGGCAGGGAGCGCAACGGAGTGTTCTACCCGGTCGGATAGGCACTGGCGCGGCGCCCGGCACTTCGCTCGGGCGCCCGCCCTTGCCGGCCAGGCCCGACTGGGAGCGCCTGGTCCTGGCTGTGGTCCTGAAAAGGTGCGTTTTGACCCTCCCCGGTATGAACAAGACGGTGAAGGTGGCCATTAGCGTTCCAGAGCCCGCGGTGAGTCCTGTCAGGCGTTCGCATGGCAGATGTGGAGGACGCCCTGCGGGTCGCTCGCGGGATGGATACGTACCGGTCAGGCGCCACCATCAGGGCCGGCTTGAAGGTGATGGCAGGGCATCGTAGACACTCTTCGAACTCTGCTCCTCGATCGGAGGCTCCCAGATTGAGCGAGCCAGCTGCCCTCCTGGCCGGTGATCGGAAGCACCACCAATCCCCGCTCAGACCAGGGGTGCCAGTAACTGTGCCGCCCGGAGGGCGCCGTCGCGCTCGACTGGTCGGCTCTGCACCGAGCGCGAGAGCTCGTCTGCAATCTTTTTGGCGAGCAGCTGCGGCGTCGCCGATTCGTAGTCCATGGAGCGCCCTGCACGGTAGCGCTCGAGCCGATGGCGCACATGCACCTGCTGCTCGCAGTGGTCGCGGAGGGGGAAGTAGATGAAATGCTGCCGGGTTGCCGCCAGCTCCATCGCAGTAGCGAGGCCACCCTGGATGAGCGCGAGGTCACAGGCCGCGAGGTGGTTGGGGAGGTCGGGCACGAAGGTCCGCACTTCCACACCCTGTACCGAGGGCAATGTGGCCGGGTCAAGCCGCGGACCAGTCGCGACGATGAGCCTCAGGCTGGGGAGGAGAGCCTGCGCTGCCGGAAATGCTTCGATGATCCGTGACAGCAGCCCGCCCCCGACTCCGGAGCCGCCGACGCTTGCCACGCAAATGATCTCGTCCTTGCCGTACCCGAACGACGCACGAAGCCGCGGGCGGTCAACTCGCCGCGGCACATCGGAGCCCAGGACGTATCCGCAGAAGTCGTAATGATGCCTCACCCAAGGGCGCATCGAGGGTAGATCGGGGCCGAACCGGCCGGGAAGCACGTCGGAGGGATTGCCGATGAAGATGGCCCGGTCCCGCACGCCCGGGAAGCGCTCGACCTGCTCGATCATCTCGGCGTTGTAATCGGCTGTCAGGAATGCCTCCCGTTCACCGCCGGAGGGCATCGGAGCCCAGCCCACGAAATCGGTCAACCAGGCGTAGGCCGCGGTCTTGAGCTCCGGATTCTCGTGAAGGTAGTAATCGAGCTCCCACGCCTCGTCGCCGATCCAGAGGTCGTAGGCATCATCGCGAACGACGTCGTGGAACACCATGAAGTTGGCCAGAAGGACTTCGTCCATTCCACGCCACGCTGAGAACACGGGTAGCTGGCCTGGGCTTGACTCCCCCTCGATGTGGGCCGATTCGCTGATCAGCTCAGCGCTGGCGGGGTGCACATGTTCACCGGCCTCCTCGAGAAGACGTGTGACCGGATCCTGGGCCAGCCAGGTGATCTCCAGCTCGGGCCGAAGCCGGCGCAGCGCGCTGGCAATGGCCAGGTCCCGCCGGGCATGTCCGAGCCCAATCGGCGAAGAGATGTAGAGGGCCCTCTTATGGCGTGATCGCGCACGCGTCCAGTGGCGGGGCGCCGCGGGTTCCAGGAACTCGCGGACGGCAATGTTGACGCGTACCGGGTCGCGAGTATGCGGGCAGTGGCCGGAACCGACCAGCGTGAGGAGCCGGCCGCCCGTCGCCTCCGCCAGCGCCAGGCCGCGAGCGTGGGGCGAGATGCCATCGGCGTCGCCATGCACAACCAGCACCGGGCAGCGGACCCGCGCGGCCAGGGCGGCGGAGCGCTTTCGATCGAGGCTCGGCGCCAGAGCGGTGGCGATAAGGGTCTCCGGAGTTGTCTCCAGCCCCCAGCCGACGGTGTCCTCGATCTGCTTGGTTGAGTGCGGCTCGCAGTAGGCCTCACCAAAGAAGAACTCAAGAAATGCGCGGTGGTCTGACAACCAGTAATGCAGGTTGAATTTGGCCCAGCCCTGATACTCCTCCTGCTGCTGCTCAAATGTGACCATGGACTGCGACCTGCCCGGGATACCCGGACGGAGCGGCACCGCGGCCCCGATGAAGATGGCTGCCTCGACGCGCTCGGGGTGCTCGGCGGCCAACAGGAGCGCCCAGCGAGAGCAGGCAGAGAGTCCGGCCACTATCGCTCTCTCGGTTCCAGTCGCGTCCATGACCGCGATCGCATCGGCTGCGAACTCGTCGTCGGCGTAGGCGGCCGGCTGCTGCGGCCGATCCGAGAGCCCATTGCCGCGCCCGTCGAACGTGATCACCCGGTATTGGCGGGCGAAGTAGGGTACCTGGCACTTCCAGTGGCGGGAGTGGATGATCGACCAGGTTGGAAGCAGGAGCAGCGTTCGCTGGCCCTCGCCGAAAATCTCATAGTGGATCTTGACACCGTCCCTCTCGACGTGGCCATCGCGGTCGGGATAACGGCCTCTCACTTTTTCTTGCGCGGCGACTGCCGCCCCGTTTCGAACCTCCCGAGCAGCCGCCCGATCTTCTCCGTCGTCGCCCAGAGATGGCTCTCTTCCTCAGGGGTCCCGAGCAGATGTTGGACTTCCATCCCCCACCAGTAGGCGGCGATCATGGCAACCACGTCATCAGCGCTCACTTCGTCGATCTCGAGCTCGTTGAGGGCGGACGCCGCCACCTCGGTCAGCAGCCTCCTCCAGCCGTTGAAGAGAGCCCTGACCTGAGCCGCCACCAACGGGTTTGAATAGCCGTGGGCTGTCAACTCGAGCAGGGTGCGGACGTAGCCGGAGGCGAGGTCTACCCGGTAAAAGTCGACCGCCTGCTGCCACTTCTCGGCGAGCGTCATGTCCTCCCGCGAGTACATGCTTCGCTGCCGGTCGAGTAGCTCAGCGTTCATCTGCTCGAGGACTGCCAACAGCAAACCGTTCCGGGTGCGGAAGTGGTAGTGGATCAGGCTCTGGTTGACACCGGCCAGGGACGCCACCGAATGGGTGGAGAACCGCCCGGATCCGTCCCTATTGAGGACGGTCCGGGCGGCGCTCAGGATGTCATCCCGGGTCGCCGCGCTATCCCGCTTGCGCAGGCCCATGCGGGCAGCCTATCGGGAACGAAGCATGGTCACTCGGGGAGGACGCCCTCGTAGTCGAACTGCCCGTAGGCGGCGTCCTTGCCCGGATAGGCATAGTCAAGCGCACCGCTCACCTTGAAACGGCGAGTGGAGGAGTGATGCAGCTCTCGGGAGATGAACCCGTCTGGCAGCTTGACGCTGGCCTCGAACGGGTCACCGCTGACGGGGTTGGTCATCGGCGTCAGCTCGAGCTCGAAAACTTCTCCCGCGCGGAGGGTCGAGCGTGTCCCTTTCTCGTCGAAGTCCCACTCCACCACCTTGGGCTCGTGAAGCTTTGTCAGAGTCGCCGCGATGATCCCCCAGGGGCCGCCGGCCTTGCCGCTGAGCAGCGAGGCGAGCGCTTGCATCTGGCTCTCATTCGCCTTCGCGTCGAGGATTGGCAGGCATTCGCCGTTACCCTCGTGGATCGCGCCCGGCCACTTGCAGGCGGCGGCGAAGTGGATACCGTCCAGCGTTGTGGAGCCGAAGTTGCCCTGTTTGACGTGCCAACTCCAGGTGCCGTGGCAATGGCCCTCCGTGGGTCGGGAGTTGAATTCACAGGGACAGCCCCAGTCACAGTTGCAGGCCTGGACCATGGTGCCCGAAAGCTGCCACTTGGTGCCGGCGACTGTCTTTGCGGGTTGGGATACGGCCATCGTGTGAAACCTCCTTACATTCCGCCGCCCATGGCGGTGGGCGGCATGCCGCCGGAGACCCAAGCCAGGAACTCCGGATGGACGAGCCCGGCCATGCCGAGCAGGACGAGTGCGAGGCCGGCCACGCGCGAAATGGCTGGCCCCTGAGGATGATTTTTCTCGAGCAGGAAAAGGATCGTGACGATGGCCATCCAGGTCAGGTTCATGAAGCTGACCAGGAGCAGAACGGCCATCAGCGACCAGCAGCATGCGACGCACCAGCCGGAGTGCTTGACGCCGGCGACCAGCTGTTGGGTCAGGGTCGCCTCCGGTCCGATATCGAATAGCACCGTGAGTGGATTCCGGCAGGCCTTCAGGCAGGCGGCTTTCAGCGGCGTCAGCTGGTAAAACCCGGCCAGGGCCAGAATCAGCCAGCCGAGAGCCGGAACTGCTGCGCCAATTTCCGAAGCCAGCCGCGCCAAGGCAGCTTGGATTGCCAGCGCCGCGAGGCCAGCCGAGCTCCAGACCAGCAGGTAGCCGGCAAGGAAAACGAAGGTTGGCAGCGGCCCCGCTCCCGAGCGCGAGGCCTGAAGGCGATGCAGGAGGAGGACCGGGAGGGTGGCCGGTACCATCATCGCGATCGTCATGACGGTCCACGTGGCGAGAAAAAGAGGAGGGGCCGTGGCGCCCATCGCCATCGAACCGCCGATCGGCCTCGCGAGCTGGATCCAGGCGACCGCCGCCAGGATGAGTAGCAGGGTTCCGGTCGTCGCCGCGAGCCGCCTCTCAGCGGAGGTGACCAACCGGACACCGCTCAGGCCGCGGCTGACCAGCTGGCGGAGAAAGGCCCGCCAGAACTCCAGATCCTCGGCCGGGCCCACGTCCACACCCACCACCTCGCGTTCTCCG
>JBBSHA010000169.1:0-5459 GCA_038253595.1 Candidatus Dormibacterales bacterium | reverse complement strand
GGTCGCCCGGAGCGGCTCGACCCGGTCCATCGCCAGGTGGCGCGACCAGAGCCCGACCTCCTTGGCCCCGGACTCGGCCGAGTCCGACAGGTGCATCACGTTGACGCCGCCCCCGATGCCGTAGCGCTCGCGCAGCGAACCCGGCCGGGACTCGTTGATGCGGGTCTCGCCCAACTCGTAGCGCATTCCCTCGAGGGCCTCCGGCTCCGCCTCCAGCCGGCCCACCAGCAGGGGCAGGGCGCTCATGAAGTCGACCAGCCAGGGAAAGAACGGCCGCCCCTGAAGGAAGTCGTAGTGGCGCTCGACCAGCTCGACGGGAGCCGGATACCAGGCCAGCCCGCGCAGCTTCCACTCCCGCTCGGCGCTGAGCCAGGCCCACATCCCGGCCCGCACGGCAAGCCGGTGGGAGGCGTCGGGCTTGAAGATGACGAGGGCGTCGGCCACGTCGGCCAATCCTAACGGTCGCGGGGGCCGGCTTCGTAGAAGCGACGCCCGGCCAGCGCGTCGGGCAGGTGCTGCTGTTCGACCCGGCCGGCCTCGTGGTCGTGGGCGTACCGGTAGCCCCGGCCGTAGCCCATCTCCCGCATCAAGCCGGTGGCGGCGTTGCGGAGGTGGAGCGGGACGGGCAGGTTGCCGGTCTCCCGGACCGCGGTGAGGGCGGCGCCGTAGGCGCGCAGGACCGAGTTGGACTTGGGCGCCCGGGCCAGGTAGAGGGCGGCCTCGGCGAGCGGAAACAGGGCCTCCGGCAGGCCGACCAGGTGGGCCGCCTGCTGCGCCGCCACGGCCAGGGGCAGGGCGGCGGGGTCGGCCAGGCCGACGTCCTCGCCGGCCAGGATGACCAGCCGGCGGGCGACGAAGTTGACGTCCTCGCCGGCCTCCAACATCCGGGCCAGCCAGTAGACGGCCGCGTCGGGGTCGCTACCCCGGATGCTCTTGATCAGGGCCGACACGATGTCGTAGTGCTGGTCGCCGGCCCGGTCGTAGTCGAGGTGACCCTCCTGCATGGCCTGCTCCACCTGGGCCTCCGCCACCGGCTGCCCGGCGGCCAGGGCGGCCGCCGCCTCGAGGGCGTTGAGGGCGGTCCGGGCGTCGCCCCGGGCAGCCTGGACCAGGGCTTCCAGCGCCGGCTCTGCGATCTCGGCTCCCAGGGCCTCCAGGCCGCGCCGGACCACCCGCTCCAGGTCCTCGGCGGACAGGGCCTCCAGCCGGAAGACCCGGCTCCGGGAGAGCAGGGGGGCGTTGACCTCGAACGAGGGGTTCTCGGTGGTGGCGCCGATCAGCGTCACAGTACCGTCCTCGACATGGGGCAGGATGGCGTCCTGCTGGCCCTTGTTGAAGCGGTGCAGCTCGTCCACGAAGAGAACCGTGCGCAGGCCTCGGTCGCGCGCCTGGCGAGCCTCCGCGATCACCCGGCGCAGGTCGGCCACGCCGGCGGTGACCGCGCTCAGGCTGACGATCCGGGAGCCGGTCGCCTCGGCCAGGATGTGGGCCAGCGTGGTCTTGCCGGAGCCGGGCGGCCCCCACAGCACGATGCTCGGCAGCCGGCCCCGGCTGGCCAGGTCGCGGAGTACCTGGGCCACCTGCTGCTGCCCGGCCAGGTCCTCGAAGCGGTGCGGGCGCAGCCGGCTGGCGAGGGGCGCGTCGGCGCGGCTGCCGGGGTCGGGCTCCGGCCCGAAGAGGGAGGTCTGGTCCGCCACGTGCACAACATAGTGATCAGGGTCAGGGACCGGCGATTACAATCGGCCGACCATGATCTGCTGGAGCTGTGAAACGCAGGTCCCGGAGGGCGCCGCCTACTGCTCGGAGTGCGGGCACAGCCAGACCGACCGCAACACCAGCCCGATCTTCGTCGTCGATGCCACCACCGAGCTGTTCAACGCCGTCTTCCTGAAGGCCATCATCGGCCAGGAGGCCAACCGGGCGGTCCGCTACAAGCGACCGCTCTCGGTGCTGGTGGTCGAGGTGGACCACGCCGACCACATGCACCTGGACAGCGGCGCCGGCTATCTGAGCAGCCTGCTGAGGGAGCTGGCCCAGGCCCTGGTCGCCTCGGTCCGGGACACCGACACCGTGGGCTTCCTGGACAGCGACGGGCCGCCCCACTTCGCCATCGTGCTGCCGGAGACCGACAACCCGGGCGCCGTGATGGCGGCGGACAAGCTCCGCCGCTCGATTGCCGCCTACGACTTCCAGGCCGGCGGCCAGTGGCAGCGCCTCACGGTCAGCGTCGGTGCCGCCTCCGTGACGCACGAGCGGATGGGCCGCCAGGACCTGCTCAGCGACGCCTACGCGGCGCTCCAGGCGGCCCAGGCGGCGGGCGCCGGTCCCAACCACACCTTCGTACCCGCCCACGCCGGATAGCCAATCCGTAGCCTTTCCGGGCATGCCGTCGACCCGCGTCCTCCTGATCCGCCATGCCGACGTGGAGAACCCCCGCAAGCTGCTCTACGGGCACCTGGACGGCTTTCCGCTCAGCGCGCTGGGCCGGGCCCAGGCGGCCGCGGTCGGGGACCGCCTGCGGGACAGCGGCCTGGCCCGCCTGCTCCACAGCCCGCTCGCCCGGGCGCTGGAGACGGCCACCATCATCGGCTCCCGGCTGGCCCGGCCGGCTGAGCTCGAGCCCGAGCCGGAGTTGCGGGAGGCCGAATTCAGCCGCTACCTGCAGGGCCTGCCCTACTGGCAGATCCCGGTCCGCCGCCCGCTCTGGTACGTGCACAAGATCCGGCGCGGCGTGGTGGTCGGTGACGAGTCGCTCCAGCAGATGGGGGGGCGGGTCCTGGAGGTGATGCAGCGGGCCGCCTGCGAGCACCCCGGCCAGGTGTTGGCCCTGGTCAGCCACGCCGATCCGCTGCAGGCGGCGTGGCTCCTGCTCGACGGCCGGCCCCACAACGAGCGCGAGATGTACCGCAAGGTGGTGGACCGGGCCGGGATACTGGAGGTGGATCTGGACGCCGGCCGGGTGACCGGCCTCAACTACGTGCCGCCGCCCCAGGTCGGCCGGCCGGAGGTGGCGCCTGGATCAAGCACCTGACTTGACCCGGCGCTTCCCGGACGGGTTCCTGTGGGGCTGCGCCACCGCCGCCCACCAGGTCGAGGGCCACAATCACGGCTCCGACTGGTGGGACTTCGAGCAGCGGGGCGGGATCTGGACCGGCGACAGCGCGGACCCCGCCTGCGACCACTACCGGCGCTATGCCGAGGACTTCCAGATCCTCTCCCGCCTGCACAACAACGCCCACCGGCTCTCGATCGAGTGGGCGCGCGTGGAGCCCGCCCCGGGCCAGTTCGATGACGCCCAGATCGCTCACTACCGCGAGGTGCTGACCGAGTTGGCGAAACGGGGGATGGCCGCCATGGTCACCCTCCACCACTTCACCTCGCCGGCCTGGTTCGCGGCGCGCGGGGGCTGGGCCGCCGCGGGCGCGCCGGCCGCCTGGCTGCCCTTCGTACGCCGGGTGGCCGGCGAGCTGGGCGCCCTGGTGAGCTTCTGGTGCACCATCAACGAGCCCAACATCTACGCCGTCCAGGGCTGGGTGGTGGGCGAGTTCCCGCCCGGCCGGCGGGGCGACGTGCGCGGAGCCCTGAGGGTGCTGGCCAACCTGCGCAGCGCCCACGAGCAGGCCTACAGCGAGCTGAAGCGGCGCACACCGGGGGTCCCGGTCGGCCTCGCCCACCACAAGTTCCTGCTCCTGCCGGCGCGGCCCGGCCGCCGCCCTGACGTGCTCGCCACCCGGGCGGCCCAGGCCTTCATGGACCGCTGGCCGTCGGGGCCGGGGCGGTTTCCCCGGGTGGTCGACGCCAGCTCCGACTATGTCGGGCTCAACCACTACACGGGCCAGCTGGTGGCCTTCGACCCGCGCCGGCCTCGCGACAGCTTCATGCGCCGCTTCAACCCGCCCGGGCTGCCGGAGACCGACTTCGGCTGGGCCGAGGAGCCGGACTGGCTGCGCCAATCGCTGCTGGAGCTGGCCCCCCTCGGCAAGCCGCTGTACGTGACCGAGCACGGCATCGCGACCACCGACGACGGCCGCCGGGAGCGGTTCCTGAGGGGGGCGCTGGGCAAGCTCTGGGACGCAATCGAGGAGGGCGCCGACGTGCGCGGCTACTTCCACTGGACCTCCACCGACAACTTCGAATGGGCGCGCGGCTACTCGATGCGATTCGGGTTGGTCGGGGTTGACCTGGCGACCCAGGCCCGCACCGTCAAGCCCAGCGGCCGCCTCTTCGCCAGGATCGCGCGGGCCAACGCCCTGCCCCCCGGGTAGCGGCACCCAACCGCCTACACTCGCGGATGTGAAGCTGGGACTGACCGTGCCCTACACCGATCGCATCCCGCGCGAGATGACGCTCGGCCTGGTCAGGGAGGCCGACCGGCTCGGTTACGACAGGATCTGGATCGCCGAGGCGTACGGCTGGGACGCGTTCACCGTGCTCACCGACGTGGCCAACGCCACCCGCCGGATTGGCCTGGGAGCCGGGATCGTCAACGTCTTCAGCCGCAGCCCGGCCCTGCTCGCGCAGTCCGCCGCCTCGCTCGACAGCATCTCGGGCGGCCGCTTCGTGCTCGGCCTCGGCACCTCCGGGCCGCAGGTGATCGAGGGCTGGCACGGCGTCAAGTTCGAGCGCGGGGTGCGCCGGCTGCGAGAGACGATGGACATCGTCCGCACCGTTCTGAAGCGGGAGCGGCTGGCCTACCACGGCCAGCTCTTCAACCTCGACATGGGACTCAAGCTGGTGACCCACCCGGTGCGCGATGAGATCCCAATCTACCTGGCCACCCTGACCCCGGCCGGGCTGGCGCTGGCGGGGGAGATGGCCGACGGCTGGCTGCCGGTGTTCTTCTCGCCTCGGCACTTTGGCCCGGTGATCAGGCCGCAGCTCCAGAAGGGGGCCGACCGGGCCGGCCGCTCCCTAGATCAGCTCTCGATCTGCGTCTACCAGCCCGTGATCGTCACCGACGACGTGGATGCGGGCCGCGACTCCGCCCGTGCCCACCTCGCCCTCTACATCGGGGGCATGGGCTCGCGAGAGACCAACTTCTACAACCAGCTCTTCTGCAGCTACGGGTTCGAGGTTGAGGCGCGCCAGATCCAGGACCACTACCTCGAGCACCGGAAGGAGGAGGCGATGGCCGCCCTCAGCCCGGAGATGATCGACCTGGTCACGATCATCGGCCCCGTCGCCGAGTGCCGGCGCCGGCTCGGCGAGCTGGACCGGCGGGGGGTGGACGAGGTCGCCCTCGGGCTCCAGGTGCCGGGAAACGACCCCGATCTGCTCCTGGCCGCGCTGGAGGCGCTGGCTCCCGCGGCATGAGCGTCCGGCTCCTGGCCTGGCTCTCCGCTACCGCCGCCACCGCGGTCCTGCTGGCCGCCCTCGGCTGGGGCCTGGCCCATCCCGCCCAGCCGGCCCTCGCATCGCTGGTGGGGGCGGCCGCGCCCGACTTCGCGATCCACTCGCTG
>JBBSHA010000168.1:0-5493 GCA_038253595.1 Candidatus Dormibacterales bacterium | reverse complement strand
GCGCAGGCGCCCGGAAACGCGGTCGAAGGGGCCCTCGAACCGCAGCCGCACGGCCAGCCCGCGGAGCCGGCCGAAGCCGATCGCCCGCGACCACCCGTAGCCGGCGAGCGCGCCGGCGCACACCGCCCCGAACACGGCCGGCAGCGCGACCCAGAGCGGGGCCCCGCCGCCCGCCACGAACAGACCGGCGCCGATCAGCACCGCCTCCCCGGGGGCCGGGATCGGGACCCCGGACTCCTCCGCGAACAGCAGCACACAGACGATCAGCAGCGTGGGGGCGCCCTGCAGCGCGTGAAGGATGCTCATCAAGGGCGACCGATCGCCAACGTGAGAATAATGGGACGGTCGCTCGCCGCGAGATCGGGCTCGTGCTGTCCCGGCCCGCCGGTTGAGGCCCTGCGCTGGCCTCGCCGGGCTTCGCGGTGACGGTTGCCGCCCCCTCCCAGCCCGCGGCACCATAGAATCCCCAGCCATGGCCAAAGGTCGCGACAACAAGAACCGGGAAGAGAAGAAAAGGAAGAAGCCCAAGAAGGACAAGCTCGCCGTGGCGGACGCCGGCTTCCGGGTGATCCCGGCGCCGCCACCGCCACCGCCGCCGCCGGAGCGCGCCGCCGAGCAGGCAACGTAAAAGCACTCGCGGGGATGCGCTGCGCTCGCGGGGCAGCGCCGCGGCGCCCGCGGGGACGGCTCCCAGTCAGAATCTGATCTGTGCAGAGTGCCGGCCGGTCATCGCTTCCCCCGGCTCCGACCCGGCCCTGGGCGCCCAGCTGGTGGCGCCTGTTCCTGGTGGGGCTCGGCCTCTGGCTGGCCTCGGTGCTGGTCACCGGCTTCACGGGCAACCTCAACATGGTGCCCACGGTCGTGCTGCTGGGCAGCTTCCTGGTGCCGGTCACGGCGGTCGTCTGGTACCTGGACCACTACCAGAGCCTGGAGCTGACACCGCGGATCGTCCTCTACGCATTCATCCTGGGCGGCGTGATCGGCGTCCTGGCCGCCTCCCTGCTGGAGTCGCTCCTGCTCGTCGACGGCCCCCTGGTCTACCTGAGCGTGGGCCTGATCGAGGAGTTCGCCAAGCTCCTGGCGCTGGTGCTGGTGGCCTGGCCGATGGGCCGCTACGGGGTCCGGGACGGGATCGTGCTGGGCGCGGCGGTCGGCTTCGGCTTCGCCGCCCTGGAGAGCAGTGGCTACGCCCTCAACGCGCTCATCGTCCGCCAGGGTCCCAGCGTCGTCCTGTCCCTGACCTCACTGGTGTTCACCGAGCTGCTGCGCGGAATCCTGGCCCCGGTGGGCCACGGGTTGTGGACCGGCATCCTGGGCGGCGTGCTCTTCGGTGCCGCCCGGGGCGCCCGGCTCCACCTCAGCCGGGGACTGATCCTGGCCTATCTCGGGGTCGCCCTCCTGCACGCGCTCTATGACTCGATGCGGGGCATCGCCGCGTTCCTCGCCGCGCTCGTCACGGCCGGCCGGGTCCTGACCGTCGAGCTGGCGCAGGGGCGGATGATGCGGCCGTCGGGCCAGTCCCAGGTGGTCACCTTCGTGAGCGCGGAGATCGCGGGCCTGGCCCTGGTCTCGGTGGTCGGCTTCGTCTGGCTGAGCCGGATTTGGCGGCGCGCCCCGGCCGTACCGGCCCCGGTTTCGGCGGACCCTCGACCCGGGTAGGAATCGGCATGGCTGAAACCAAGGTCCAGAAGAGCGATGCCGACTGGCGGCGGGAGTTGAGCTCGGAGCAGTACCACGTGCTTCGGGAGAAGGGTACCGAGCGACCGTTCAGCGGCGAGTACTGGCAGACGCAGACCCCCGGTGTCTATCTCTGCGCCGGCTGCGGCACCGAGCTGTTCCGCTCGGAGACCAAGTTCGACGCCCACTGCGGGTGGCCCAGCTTCTTCGCGCCGGCGCCGGGGGCAGCGGTCGAGGAGCATTCCGACCGGACCCTCTTCATGGTCCGGACCGAGGTCACCTGCGGGCGCTGTGGCGGCCACCTGGGCCACGTGTTCGACGACGGCCCGGCTCCCACCGGCCAGCGCTACTGCATCAACTCGGCCTCGATCAAGCTCGAACCCCAGCCCGAGTAGCGAGCCGTCACCGGACGGACTCCTAGGCGGCTCGTGCCGGTTCGCCGACCTCGTGCAGGAAGGACAGGATCTCCCGGTAGGACTGCACGATCGAGGTCTGGTGGTAGGGGACCTGGATCTCGGCGCAGAAGCGCTGGATGATCACGTGGGCCCGGCGGACGTTGCGGCGGGGCATGCTCGGGAACAGGTGGTGCTCGATCTGGTAGTTCAGGGAGCCGTAGAGCAGGTCGGTGAGCGGGTGGGAGCGCACGTTGCGGGCGGTCAGCACCTGGGAGCGCAGGAAGTCCAGGCTCTGGCCCGGCCCCACCTGGGGCATGCCCTTGTGGTTGGGGGCGAACACCGAGGCCAGGTAGAAGCCGCCCACGCACTTCTGGATGACCACGACCAGGAGCGCCCTCGCCGGGCCCACCAGAGCCACCAGAAGGGCGATGTAGGCCACCGCGTGCAGACCCAGCCCGATCGCCTCCGCCAGGCGGTGCCGAGAGCGATTGCGGACCAGGTACTGGACTCCGGACACGTGCATGCGCCAGCCCAAGCCGAGCAGGAGCGGGAAAAAGAGGTAGGCCTGGTGGGCGCTGATGAAGCGCATCAGGCCCGTCTTGCCGGCGGCCTGCTCGCGGGAGTAGGAGATCACCCCGATGTCGATGTCGGGGTCCAGGTCGACGTGGTTGGGGCGCCCGTGGTGGCGGTTGTGCTTGTCCACCCACCAGCCGTGGCTCATCCCGAGCAGGAGATTGCCGGTCACGAAGCCGACCAGCGTGTTGAGACCGCGGCGGGAGAACATCTGCCGGTGCCCGGCGTCGTGGAGTTGGAAGCCGAGCTGGCCGGATACGATGCCAAGCACCGCGGCCATCAGCGCTGTCAGCCAGGGGCTGGGCAGCAGCCGGAGGAGGGCGAAGCAGACGCCGAACGCGAGCACGTTGGTCACGATCAGCAGAGCGTAGTAGCCGGGCTGAAGGTGCATCAGGCCGGCCGCCTCGATGCGCTGCTTGAGGGTCGCGTAGTCCGACTGCCGGGCCCGGTCCGGCACCATGCCCGGGCGCGGGGCGGCGACGGCCGCCGGGCCACCGATCAACTGTTCACCGCACCCCACTCTGGATGGTCGCCGCAGCAACTTGCAAACCGCGTTCGCGGAGGGACACCTGGCGTGCGTCGGGACGCACAACAGAGCCCGGACCGGGTCCCAACCGGATGTTTAGGGGGCCGGGAGCGGAGGGCATATACTGTGGCGTCCCCATACCGGTCTTATCGCGGATGGGGGTTGGCGGTGGTCGCTTTCACTTCTTCTCGAACCGGCCCGTCGCTCGTATCGCTCCAGTTCGAGAAAAAAGAGGAGGTTCCCATGACGAGTGGAACCATCAAGAAGGTCGTGTCCGACCGCGGCTTCGGCTTCATCGCTGCCGAGGACGGCAAGGAGTACTTCTTTCACCGCGACGGCGTCGACAACTTCGACAGCCTGAACGGAGGCGAGAAGGTCACCTTCGAGATCGAGCCCAGCCAGAAGGGTCCCCGCGCGAAGCAGGTTCGTCTGGCCTAGTCGGGCAACGACGGGTCCCCCCGCTCCGGTGGGGGGACTCCAACTCTTCAGTGTCCAACTGCTAACGGACACCCGGCTAGGTTCCCCAGCCTGAGCCTCACCCGCCGGCCGAGTCCAGCGGAATCCAGACCCGATGCAAGACCCGTGACTGACGCCGCGGGCTCAGATCCAGGCCAGGCCGGAGGTCGCGTCGAGATCCAGGTTGCCGGTCACCAGCCGTTCCCTCCAGGCCGGCGCGGCTGGTGAGGGGGAGGCGGCGCCCGGCGCCGGTGGTGGAGTCAGCCACCAGAGCTGGAACCGGCCCGAGCCGCCCCCGGGCGCCATGAAGAGAAGGCTGGTGCCGTCCGGGCTCCAGGCCGGCATGGCCGCCAGCTTCCCGTCCAGCACAACCTGGCGGGGACCGAGCCGGTTGCCGTCGAAGTCGGCGACCACCACCCGGCCGGCCTGGCCTCCGCCGGTGCAGATCATCGCGAGCCGGTTGCCGGCTGCCGAGAGGGCGGGCTGGCCGCAGTCCTCGCCCGGGTCGGTGAGGGCCACGCCGCCGCGGAGCGGGCCGCGCTGGAGCCAGACCTGGGAGAAGACCTTGCCCCCCGCGTCGATGGCGAACTCCGCGTAGAGCAGGCCGTTGTTCGCCAGCGGGAGGGGGGAGACGTCGCCCCCGGTGTAGTCGTTGGGGACCGTCCACCGGCGCCCTCGTCCGCCCGCCAGCGGCTGGGCCCAGATCGAGAGGTCGACCTTGAACCCGGCCTTGGGGTTGTCCGTGCTGAAGAAGACGGACTGGCCGTCCGGGCTCAGCCGGGGATAGAACGCCCAGTGGTTGTTCTCCACCGTCCGCGAGGCGTTGGCGGTCAGGCGGCTCTGGAGCCGGCCGCCGGCGTCCAGCAGGACCAGGTCAGACGCCTGTCCATCCCGGGACACCGCCACCAGGGAGCGATGATCCGGCGTCACAGCCGGTTGCGACCAGTGCCCGGACGCCGGCTGGAGCTGGGTGAAGCGGCCGCCCTGCATGCGGAACAGCGCTCCCCCCGACGCCAGGTAGACGGTGCCCGGCACCGTCAGCAGGGCCTCGGTCTGGTTGGCCGCGGTGGCCGGCCGGGCGCCCCCCGAGCGGAGGTGGCCCAGGCCGGCGAAGACGGCGAAGCCGAAGGCCGCGGCCAGGGCCAGGATGACGGCGCGGGTGGCCGTCCGGCTCAAGCGGGAAAGCTCTGGTGGACCAGCGGACGGATCAGGTCCCAGTGCGGCACCACCACGTCGGCGCCGCCGATGCTGGCGGTCGTGGTGAGGGGCGGGAGCAGGATCACCTGGTGGATCGATCCGGCGTCGAAGCCGCGCGCCACCGGCAGCAGCTGCGCCAGCTGGGCCACGTTCATGCTCGTCTTGAACTCCCCGGCGAAGGCGCCCGCCAGGTCGGGCAGGTCACCGGGGGCGACCCGCGCCACCCGGGTCCGGAGCGCGACCAGCACCTGCTGCTGCCGGGCCGAGCGGCCGAAGTCGCCGCGCACATCGTCGTGCCGGGAGCGCACGTACTCGAGGGCGTGGATGCCGTTCATGTGCTGGGGTCCGGGGAGCACCGCCACCCGGGTGAAGCCGTAGGGATTGGCACCCTGCACGTCGTTGGGATAGAAGTCGTCCAGCACCGGGTTGGAGGTGACCAGGTCGACGCCGCCGAAGCGGTCGATGAGGTGGACCAGGCCCTTGAGCCCGATCCAGGCGTACTGGTCGACGTGGACCTGGAAATTCCTCTCCACCGTCGCCACGGCGGCCTTGGCCCCGCCCTCCTCGTAGGCGACGTCGATCTTGTTGCTGCCCCCGGTCGAGAGCGGCACGAAGAGGTCGCGCGGTATCGAGAGCATGGTCACCTGCCTGTTGCCGGGATTGACCCGG
>JBBSHA010000167.1:0-5510 GCA_038253595.1 Candidatus Dormibacterales bacterium | reverse complement strand
GGGGGGGGGGGGGGGGTGGATGTGTGCGCGAAGCTGGGCAGCGCGGGAGGGGCCTGGAAGGCGGTGGTCCCCGGCAGCAGGAAGATGGTCTTGCCGCCGTTGGCCGCGTGGCCCAGCCCCGGCGGCTCTCCGAACCACTCGTCCGTGGGGGCGCCGAGCGTGTTGAGCGCGTCCTTCATGTAGGCGTGCCACGCGGGCGAGGCCACGAAGACCGCGTCCGAACCCTTGGTGAGGGCCGTGTAGTTGGTGTTGCCGAACCAGAAGGCGGAGGCCATGCTGGGCGTGTAGCCGACCGTCCAGGCGTCGGTGAAGTCGTCGGTGGTGCCGGTCTTGGCACCCGCCCGGCGGCCCTGGTCGTTGAGGGTCAGCGGTGAGCCCCGGCCGAAGATCTGGGAGCGGTTGTCGTCGTCCGACATGATCGTCTGCATGATGTAGGCGACCTTGGGGTCGAGGACCTGCTTGGCCGTCGCCTTGGGGTCGGCCTTGAAGATCTCGGTCCCGTCGCCCGACTTGATCGAGCTGATGCCGAAGGGCTGGTGATAGACCCCCATGTCGGCGATGGTGGCGGCGCCGGTCGCCTGCTGAAGCACGGTCTCGCCATAGCCGCCCAGGGTCAGCGAGTAGCCGAAGGAGTCGGCCGGGTCGTCGGTCGTGTACCGGGTCGAGCCGTCCGGCTGCTGGTGGCCCTGGATCGGCGGTGCGCCGACCCGGCGGGCGACGTCCACCAGGCGGTCGATGCCGGTCCCCAGCTCGACCTTGACTGCGGCCACGTTGAGCGAGTTGCCCATGCACTGCTGCACCTGGCAGGTGCCGTGGTAGCCGAGGTCGTAGTTCTTGGGTTCATACGTCGGGGGCTGGGATCCCGGCGGGAGCGTGATCTTGAGCGGAGAGTCGACGATCGGGGTGCCCATGGCGAACTTGCCGCTCTCGATCGCAGCCGTGTAGTTCCAGATCTTCATCGAGGATCCCGGGTTGCGGGGCTGGAGGGCCATGTTGAACTGGCCGCCCCTCTGGTTGGGATCGGCCGCACCGACCATGGCGTTGACCGCGCCCGTGCGAGGGTCGATCGAGACCATGGCCCCCTGGCTGAGGTTGCGGAAGCGGTTGGAGTTGACGGCGTCGACCACCGAGCGCTCGGCGATGCCCTGCAGCCTGGGGTCGAGCGTGGTCTGGACCCGCAGGCCGCCGCCCTCGACCGCCTTCTGACCGTACTTGCTGATCAGCTGGTCGATGATCCAGTACGTGAAGCCGGGGGCGCCCTTGACCACCGGGCCGGCGGTGAACAGCTTGCCGGCGGCCGGGTTCAGGTCGTCGGCGTAGGCCTGGTCGGCCTCGTCGACGGAGATCTTGTGGGTGCGGACCATCGCGTTCAGCACGTCTTTCTGGCGCTGCTTGGCGACGTCCCAGTGGGTGAACGGGCTGTTGTAGAGCGGACTCTGGGGGATGCCGGAGAGCATCGCCGCCTCGGCCAGGGTGAGGTCGCGGGTGTTCTTGTGGAAGTAGATCTGGGACGCGGCCAGGCTGCCCTGGGAGTTGTTGCCATAGTGGACGGTGTTGAGGTACTGCTCCAGGATCTGGTGCTTGCTGTATGTGTGCTCCACCTGGAGGGCCAGCACCGCCTCCTTGATCTTGCGATCGATGGTCTGCCGGTTGTCGAGGAGGCGCAGCTTGACCAGCTGCTGGGTGATGGTGGAGGCACCCTGGGCGGTCTTGTGCTGGCGGTAGTCGATGATGGCCGCCCGGGCCATGGCGGTGACGTCGATTCCGGGCTCGCTGTAGAAGTTGGCGTCCTCGACCGCGATCGTGGCCGCGGGCAGCCACTTGCCCATGTTGTCAAGGGGCTCGTAGTAGTGCTGGATGCCGCGGGGGTGAACGTCGGCAAGCAGGCTCCCGTCGGCGGCGAAGACGAGCGTGTCCTCGGGCAGCGGCTCGGACGAGATGGCATGGGCGTCCGGCAGGTCGGCCGCGTAGTTGATGTAGGCCTGCGAGCTGCCCAGGAAGGCGCCCACCACCAGCAGGGCGACCAGGGCGATCTTGGCGCCGGCGGGCAGGAACTCCCCCGCCATCCCCGGCGCCACGTCGCGGCGATCGCGGCGGGGCCGGCGGGGGCCGCGGGGACCGTTGCCGTAGGCGCTCGCGCGCATCCGGCGACCGTGGCTGTCGTGCATCACGTGGCCGCGGGGGCGGGAGTCGGCACTGGAGTCGATCTCGTGCCGGAAGGCGCGTAGCGCGCGGACGCCAAACGCCGCGGCGCGGGCGCCAAAGGCCGCGGCACCGGCGGAGCCCGCCTCGAGGCCGGGCCGCAGGGCGCGCAGGCGCGCCTCCTGGGCGGCCATCCACCGGACCGCCCGGAGGGTGGGGAATGTGATCACGCCGCTATCATAATTGAGTTCAAGTCCTTGCTAACTGGGAACGCCGGAACGGCCCGATGGTTACGAGCGTCAGGGGCCTGAACGAGCGGTTCGGGGGAATCGACCCCCGCTCCCTACTCGTCGCCCTGGACTTCGACGGCACGCTATCCGAGATCACAGAGGAGCCGGGCCGGGCCCGCGTTCTGCCCCGATCAGAGAACGCCCTGCGCCGCCTGGCCACCCGGATCGGGCGCTCCGTGATCATCAGCGGCCGCGCCGGCACGGCGCTGGCCGAACTGCTCCAGGTGCCCGGCCTGACCCTGCTCGGCGACTACGGGCTCGACCGCCCCGACCCCGCGGAGGCGGCCGCCCTGAACGCGTTCGCCGAGCGCCTGCGGCCGCAGCTCGGCGGGCTGCCGGGCGTCTGGCTGGAGCTCAAACCGGGCTCGGCCACGCTTCACTACCGGGGCGCGCCCGGCCGGGCCGCGGACGTGCAGCGCCTGGGCGGCGGCCTGGCGGAGGAGCTGGGCCTGCACTGGCGCAGCGGCCGCCAGGTGATCGAGGTGATGCCGGCGCGCGCCACCAAGGAGGCTGCCCTGGGGCGGGTGATCGCGGCCATGGCGCCGGGCGCCGTGGTCTACGCCGGGGACGACACCGGCGACCGGGGCTGTTTCGAGCTGGTCTCCGGCCTCAGCGTGCCCCACCTGGCCGTCGGAGTCGCCTCGGCGGAGGCGCCCGCCACCACGTTCGAGGCCTGTGACATCGTGGTGGACGGCCCCCGCGAGCTGGCCGGGCTTCTGCACCGGCTGGCCGACTGGGCGGAGCCGGTGCCCGGGCGCTGACCACGCAGCGCGACCCTGGCTGCCGTCAGCGGCCGGTCAGGTCCCGGAGGTCTCTGATCTGGGTGCTCAGCCAGCGCCCGATGTCGTTGGCCCGCACCGTCTGCCGGATCGAGTCACCGAGCGCCCGGCGCGACCGCTCGGGAGCGGTGAGGGCGGTGTGGAGGGCGTCGGCGGTGGCGTCGACGTCGAAGGGGTTGACGGTGATCGCCCATTTTCCCAGCTCCTCGTGCGCCCCCGCGTTCTCCGAGAGGACGAGCATTCCCGCCCGCTGGTTGACGATCATGCCCTCCTTGGCGACCAGGTTCATGCCGTCGTAGATGGGGTTGACGAGCAGGACGTCGAACTCGCGGTAGGCGGCCACCGCCTTGCGCAGGTTCTGCTCCAGCTCCAGCCGGATGGGCAGCCAGCCCCGCCGGCCGAAGCGGCTGTTGATGCGGGCCGCGGTGCGCCGAATCGAGTACAGGTAGTCACGGTAGGCGGGGATGTCCTGCCGGGAGGGCTGCAGGAAGGCGAAGAACTGGACCCTGCCGTGCAGCTCGGGGTGGCCGCGCAGCAGCGCCTCGTAGGCGAGGAAGCCGCGGACGATGTTCTTGGAGGGGTCGGTCCGGTCGACGCGCACGATCAGCTTCTCGGGCCGGTCGACCCGGAGCGCGCGCACCTCCTGCTCGACGGCCGCGGAGGCGGCCAGCGCCTCCAGTGCGGGCACATCGATCGAGACCGGGTAGGGCCGGGCCCAGACGGCCCGGCCGGCGTAGAGCACGGCCCGCTCCCGGTGGTCGACCCGCAGGCCCAGCAGCTCCTCGCAGCTCATCAGGAAGTTGCGGACGTCGAGGCTGGACTGGAAGCCGACCACGTCGTTGGCCAGCAGCCCCTCCAGGATCGCGTCCCGCATCGGCCCGGGCAGCACCTTCCAGTAGTTGGGGGTTGGCCAGGGGATGTGGATGAACTGCTGCAGCGTGGCCTGGGGTAGCAGCTCGCGGATCCGGTGGGGGGCCAGGTAGAGCTGGTAGTCCTGGGTCAGGACCAGCGGCGGCCGGGGCAGCTGGGCCGCCACCTCGGCGACCTTCTCCGCCATCAGGCGGTTGACCACCACGTAGCCCTTCGACCACGCTGTCCAGTAGCCCTCGTCGATGATCGGCTCGTGGGTCAGGTCCCACAGGTAATGCTGGAGAAACCAGAGCAGCGGGTTGGCGATCACCGAGTAGTAGCGGCGGTAGGCGTCGGGGTCGGGGTTGGCGTAGTGGATCTGGAGAGGCCCGGTCTGGCCCGCCACCTCGACCGGCCGGCCGGAGACCGCCCGCTCCCGCTCCGCCGGGCTGCGGGCGCAGGCCACCCAGGGGGCCGAGGTGGCCTCGGCCACCGTCAGCAGGGCGGTAACCAGGCCGCCCGCTCCCCGGCGCATCGTGCCCCGGGGGCCGGGTTCGAAGGGAGCCCGGTTGCTGGCCACGACTGGCGACCAGGGCGACAGCGCTCGGGACATGTACTCCTGGAGGGAGCTCTCATTGGGTCTTGACAAGGCTCACCGGGAATCCTACATTCCGACTATCAGCAAGTAGTTGGGACGGGGAGAGGATATTGCTCAGTCAAGCCGCGATTGAAATCCACCGCTGCCACGCCTTGGAGGAGCAGCGCCAGCGCCAGTCGAAGGACTGCCGCCGCCAGATGCGCCAGTTGGACGCCTGGCTGAACGCGGTCGAGGGCATGCTCGAGGGCGAGCAGCGGACGGTGCCCGAGCAGCTGGTCAAGCAGATCGCCGGCTTCCTGCGCGCGGTCGACCCCAAGCTCCACCGGGCCCTCCTCCGCAACCGCTCGCGGGATGCCGCGCGGGTCCTGGACGTCATCTTCAACGCCCAGGAGTCCCTGGTGCCCCGGCCCGCCGAGGTCGTCGCCTAGCCCGTCCTCTACTCGCTCTTGCGGCGAGCCGCTCTGCCCGCGCCCGTCGACTTGTCCACCGCCTTGCGCGACGTGCGAGCGGACCCCTTACCCATGGTCCCGAGCAGACCGTGGTGGCCGGCCGCCTTCCGGTAGGCCTCGCTGAGCTTCCTGTCGAGGCCGTTCTGGGGCCGGTGCGAGAACCGGGGCGCGACGAACCCGACGAGCAGGAGAGTGAGGCAGATCACGACGAGCACTCCGACCAGAATCATTCCCGCGACTCTACGCCGCGGTCAGCAGAGATGGGCGGCGCGTATGCCCGTCGCCAGGCCGGCCATCCCCGGTCAACCTGTGCCCGCGGGGTAAAGATAGGTTCTGCTATCTTTACCTTGAGTGAGGGACCTGCAGCAGGAGGGCCATCACGAGTACCGCGATCGTCACCGGG
>JBBSHA010000166.1:0-5515 GCA_038253595.1 Candidatus Dormibacterales bacterium | reverse complement strand
CCTCGCCCCCCGAGAGCTGGGTCGCGGGCTGGCCGAGGTGGATGTAGCCGAGTCCCACGTCGCGCAGCGTCTTCAGCTTGGTGAGGATCGGGGGCACGTTCTCGAACACCTCGATCGCCTCGTCCACGGTCATCTCCAGCACCTCCGATATCGAGTGACCCCGGAACTTGACCTCCTGCACCTCGCGCGAGTAGCGGGTGCCCTGGCAGACCTCGCAGGGCACGTAGACGTCGGGCAGGAAGTGCATCTCGATCTGGATGATGCCGTCGCCCTGGCAGGCCTCGCAGCGGCCGCCCTTGACGTTGAACGAGAAGCGGCCCGGCTTGTAGCCTCGCATCCTGGCCTCGGGCAGCTGGGCGAAGAGGTTGCGCATGTACGTGAACATCCCCGTATATGTGGCCGGGTTGGAGCGCGGGGTGCGCCCGATCGGCGACTGGTCGATGTCGATCGCCTTGTCCAGATGCTGCAGGCCCTCGACCTTGCAGTGCGGACCGGGCTTGGCTTTGGCCGAGTAGAAATGCTGGGCCAGGCGGCGCGACAGGATGTCGGTCACCAAAGAGGACTTGCCCGAGCCGCTGACGCCGGAGATGGCGACGAAGGTGCCGAGCGGGATCTCCACGTCCACGTCCTTCAGGTTGTTGGCGCGCGCGCCGCGGATGGCGAGGCGCTTGCCGCTGCCGCGCCGGCGCCGGGCGGGGATCGGGATCTGGCGGTCGCCGCGCAGGTAGGCGGCGGTGATCGAGCCGGGATCGCGGAGCACCTCCGCGATCGGGCCCGCGGCCACCACGTGGCCGCCGTGCTCTCCCGCCCCGGGCCCGATGTCGACCATGTAGTCGGCGGCCCGGATCGTCTCCTCGTCGTGCTCGACCACGATCAGGGTGTTGCCCAGATCGCGAAGCTGGACCAGGGTGTCGATCAGGCGCCGGTTGTCGCGCTGGTGGAGTCCGATCGAGGGTTCGTCCAGGATGTAGAGCACGCCCATCAGCTTGGAGCCGATCTGGGTGGCGAGCCGGATCCGCTGCGACTCCCCGCCGGAGAGTGTGTTGGCGCCCCGCTCCAGCGCCAGGTAGTCGAGGCCGACGTCGATCATGAACTGGAGGCGCTCGCGGATCTCCTTGAAGATGCCGCGGGCGATCGCCTGCTCGCGCTCGCTGAGGCGCAGGGTCTCGAAGAACCCGACCGCGGCGGTGATCGACAGCCGGCAGACCTCGGCGATGTTGCGGTCGGCGACGGTCACGGCCAGCGACTCCGGCTTGAGGCGGGCGCCGTGGCAGACCGGGCACGGCTTCTCCGACATGTACTTCTCCAGCTCGGCCTTCAGGAACTCCGACTCGGTCTCGTCGTAGCGGCGCTGGACGTTGGCCACCACGCCCTCGAACGGCGCCTCGTACCAGCGCTTGTGCTTGTAATGGTTGCGATAGGAGAAGCGGATCCTGCGCCCCCCCGTGCCCTGCAGCAGCATCTCCCGCTGCTTGGCGGTGAGCTGCTCGAAGGGCCGGCCCATGTCGATGGCGAAGGCGTCGCAGACCGTCTCCAGCATCTCCGGGTAGAAGAACTGGGAGCGGCTCCAGGGCGCGATCGCGCCCAGGTTGAGGGAGAGCGAGGGGTCGGGGATCACCAGCTCGGCGTCGACCACCAGCTGGGAGCCCAGCCCGGTGCACGTGGGGCAGGCCCCCTGCGGGGTGTTGAACGAGAAGTGGCGGGGCTCGGGCTCGGGCACGCTGATGCCGTCGTAGGGACAGGCGTAGTCCTGCGACATCGATATCTCCTCGCCGCCGTCGGCGGGGACGATGAGGACAGCGCCCGAGCCCAGCTTCGACGCGATTTCCAGTGAGTCGACCAGCCGCGAGCGCTGGTCGGGGCCGACCACCACCCGGTCAACGACGACCTCGATGTCGTGCTTCCGGTACCGCTCCAGGGGCACCCTCTCGCCCAGCTCGTACATCTGGCCGTCGACCCGGACCCGCGAGAAGCCCTGCTTGCGGATGTCCTCCAGCAGCTTCTCGTACTCGCCCTTGCGGCCCCTGATCACCGGGCCCAGGATCAGCAGCCGGGTGCCCGCCGGCATCCGCTCCACCTGGTCGGCCATCTGCTCCACCGTCTGCTTGTGGATCTCGCGCCCGCAGATCGGGCAGTGGGGGTGGCCGACCCGGGCGAAGAGCAGCCTCAGGTAGTCGTAGATCTCGGTCACCGTGCCCACCGTGGAGCGCGGGTTGCGGGAGGTGCCCTTCTGGTCGATCGAGATCGCCGGCGAGAGGCCGTCGATCACGTCCACGTCGGGCTTCTCCATCTGGCCCAGGAACTGCCGGGCATAGGAGGAGAGCGACTCCACGTAACGGCGCTGGCCCTCGGCATAGATGGTGTCGAACGCCAGCGACGACTTGCCGGAGCCCGACAGGCCCGTGAACACGACCAGCCGGTCGCGCGGGATGACCAGGCTGATGTCCTTGAGGTTGTGCTCGCGGGCGCCGCGAATCGTGATCTTGTCGATGGGCACTTCTGGGTCCTAAGCCTCGGGGAGGTGAACGATGAAGGTGGCGCTCGCGGTGGCGACCAGGCGGCCGTCCGCAGCCTCCACCCGGCACTCGGCCACGGCCGTCCGGCGGCCGCGGTGGATGACCCTTGCAACCGCTCGCAATCTCTCTCCTATTCGCCCGGGGGCGATGAAGTTGAGCTTCAGGTCGAAGCTGTAGTGGCGCTCGCGGGCGGGCAGCACCGTGGCCAGGCAGCGGCCCATGGCGCTGTCCGCGAGCAGGCTGATGAAGCCGCCGTGGACGACCTCGGCCAGGTTTCCCATCTCGGGCCGGGTCGGCATCTCGAGCACCGCCTCGCCGGCGCCAGCGGAGACGGTCTCGATGCCCACCCAGCGGGCCGCGGGCGAGGTCACCGGTCCTACTCCCGGCGCCATCCGACCCTCGGGATCGCCAGGCAGGTGGAGGAGGCCCGGGCCAGTAGCCGGTCCCCGGCGTCGAGCACGTCCGCCTCGCTGAAGAGCAGGGTCCGGCGCAGCTCGACCACCCGGCCGACGGCGCGCAGGCGGCCCTCGACGGCGGGGCGGAGGAAGTTGATCTTGAGCTCGATGGTGGTGTTGGCCTCGTCGTCGGGCTGGAGCGTGAGCAGGCTCATGCCCATCGCCGCGTCCGCGATCTGGCTGATGACGCCGCCCTGGACCACCCCGCCCTCGTGGCGGTGGCCGGCGTGGGCGTCCAGCTCGACCACGACCCGGCCCGGCTCGACCTCCGCGATACGGGCCCCGATGGTCTCCCGCCAGCCGGCCCGCGGCCCCTCGCCCACCATGCCCCGGCGCAGGGCCTCGAGGTTGGTCAGGGTCCCTTCCTGGTCCGGCGCCAGCTGCGGACCTGGCCGGCCCGGGCCCCGGGCGCGGCGGCGATGGCCAGCGCCACGTCGGCGTCATCCTCCGGCGTCCCCGAATCCTCGCCCGCCAGCCGCTTGCGGATCCCGATGATCCGGTCCCGGACCCGGCCCGCGTCCTCGAAGGCCAGCTCCTTGGACAGCCGTCGCATCTCCTTCTCCAGGTCGCGCACGATGGCCAGCAGGTCCTCCCGGGGCAGGCCGGCGCCCGCCATCAGCTCGATCGCGTCCGCCTCGAGGTCCTTCTTCTCGACGTCGAGCTGGTAGATCGCCTTGACGATGGTCTCCGGGGTGATCCCGTGCTCCAGGTTGTAGGCAACCTGGCGTGCCCGCCGGCGGTCGGTCTCGTCGATCGCCTGGCGCATGGAGTCGGTGACCTTGTCGGCGTACATGACGACGTGGCCCTCGACGTGGCGGGCGGCGCGGCCGATGATCTGGATGAACGAGCGGAACGCGCGCAGGTAGCCCTCCTTGTCGGCGTCCAGGATGGCGATGAACGAGACCTCGGGCAGGTCCAGGCCCTCGCGCAGCAGGTTGATCCCCACCAGCACGTCGAAGCTGCCCAGGCGGAGGTCGCGCAGGATCTCGATCCGCTCCATCGAGTCGAGGTCGGAATGGATGTAGCGGACCCGCAGCCCGTACTCCTTGAGATAGTCGGTGAGATCCTCCGCGAAGCGCTTGGTGAGGGTGGTGACGAGCGACCGCTGACCCTTCTCGATCCGCTTTTTGAGCTCGACCACGAGGTCATCGATCTGGCCCTCGGTGGCCCGGACCTCGATCGAGGGGTCGACCAGGCCCGTGGGCCGGACCACCATCTCGACCGTGCGCTGCGCGCGCTGCATCTCGTACGGCCCGGGGGTGGCCGACACGTAGACCACCTGGCCGGCCCGCTCCTCCCACTCCTCGAAGCTGAGCGGGCGGTTGTCGAAGGCGCTGGGCAGCCGGAACCCGTACTCGACCAGGGCCGCCTTGCGGGAGCGGTCGCCACCCAGCATGGCCCCGATCTGGGGCACGGCCACATGCGACTCGTCGAGGAAGAACACGGTGTCGTCGGGCAGGAAGTCGAGCAGCGTGTAGGGCGCCTCCCCCGGCTGGCGGCGGGTGAGGTGGCGGGAGTAGTTCTCGATGCCGGCGCAGGTGCCGGTCTCGCGCAGCATCTCCATGTCGAAGTTGGTGCGCTGGCGGAGCCGCTGGGCCTCCAGCAGGCGGCCGTGCTCCTCGAACCAGGTGCAGCGCTCGTCGAGCTCGGCCTCGATGTCGGCGAGCGCGATGTTGAGCTTGTCGCGGGGCGTGATGTAGTGGGTGGCGGGAAAGATCTTGAGCTCGTCGCGAGCGCCCAGGATCTCCCCCGTCACCGGGTCCAGCTCCTGGATCCGCTCGATCTCGTCGCCGAAGAACTCGACCCGGTAGACCGTCTCCTCGCTGGCCGGGACCACGTCCACGATGTCGCCCCGGACCCGGAAGCGAAGCCGCGCCAGGTCGTAGTCGTTGCGCTCGTAGAGCATCTCGGTCAGCTTGCGCAGGAAGATCTCACGCCGGATCGACTGGCCTCGGGTGATGTCCAGCGACTCGCCCATGTAGTCCTCGACGGCGCCGATGCCGTAGATGCAGCTGATGCTGGCGACGACGATCACGTCGCGGCGGGTGAGCAGCGCCGAGGTGGTGCTGTGGCGGAGACGGTCGATCTCCTCATTGCGGCTGGAGTCCTTCTCGATGTACGTGTCGCTGCGGGCGATGTACGCCTCCGGCTGGTAGTAGTCGTAGTAGCTGACGAAGTACTCGACCGCGTTCTTGGGGAACAGGCGCCGGAACTCGGCGCAGAGCTGGGCGGCCAGGGTCTTGTTGGGGCTCAGCACCAGCACCGGACGCCCCAGCTCCTGCAGCACCCAGCCGACCACGTTGGTCTTGCCGCTGCCCGTGACCCCCATCAGCACCTGCTCGGTGAGCCCGGCCCGGACGCCGGCCAGCAGCTCGGCGATCGCCTGGGGCTGGTCGCCCTTGGGCTGGAAGGGCGAGTCGAGCAGGAATCGGGAGCCCATGCGAGACTCCATTCTAGATCGAACGGACGTTCGTTTTGAGGCCCGGCCGGGTCGCCGCGGGCCGGGCCGTCATGCCGGCAGCGCCAGGATGACCGCCTCCACGG
>JBBSHA010000165.1:0-5575 GCA_038253595.1 Candidatus Dormibacterales bacterium | reverse complement strand
CCTGTGGGCGGGGGTGGCGCTGGCCGCCGCGGGCGGGCTGGCCGCGGTCGCGGTGGGCGCTCCGGCTCGCCGCAACCCCCTGGGTGCCGGCCACGGCCTGGCCGTGCTCCTGCTGGCGGCCGGGCTCGCCGCCATTGCCGGCCTGTCCGGCAGCTCCTCGCTGGCCGTCCTGGGCGAGCATCTGGCGGCGGCTCCGAGGATACCCGCCGCCCTCGCGATCGGGGCCGTCCTGGCGGGGCTGGCGATCCTCTTCGCCCAGCCCCCGCTGGACCTGGCCGGGATCCTGGGCGGGATGGCGCCGGCACCCCCCGGCGCGGTGCTGGGCGGCGGTCTGGCCGCCGGGGCCGCGGCGGTGGCCGCGGTCAAGCTGCTGGCGGCCGTCGCCGGCGCCGGTGCGCTCTGGACCCCCCTTGTCGCGGGCCTGGCCGCCCTCGCCCTGATCGGGGGCGGGCTGAGCGTGCTGAGCGCCCGCCGCCTGGCTGCGGCGCTGCCCGGACTGATCGCTCTCCAGGCCGGCTGGCTGGCCGCCGCGCTCTCGATACCTGATCGCCGGGGATCCGCGGCCGCCCTCTTCGTGCTCGGCAGCCTGCTGCTGGCGGTGCCGGCGGCGAGCGCGCTGGGGGCCGGCCTGGAGGCCCCGGGCAGCCTCGGCCTGCTGGCCCGGCGGCGGCCGGCGCGGGCCGCGGCCCTGGCCCTGGCCCTCGCCTCGCTGGCGGGGGCCCCGCCCCTGGCCGGCTTCTTCGGGGATTTCACCACAGGCGCCGAGCTGGTCCGCTCCGGCGAGTCCTGGCTGCTGGGGGCCGGCGCCCTGGCCGGGGTGCTGGCCCTGGTCGGACTGGTCCGCCTGCTCGCGCTCCTCTACCTGGCGGCCGACCCCGAGGAGGGCCGGCGGCCGCCGCCGGTGGCCGCGGCCGGGCGAGCCGGCGCGGTCACGGTGGCGGTGCTGCTGGTGGCCTACGGCCTGTTTGGCAACCCGATCCTGGGGCTGGCCCTGGAGGGGGCGGGCGCCCTGGGTCTGCGCCCGTAGCCGGGTGGCATCGCTCCGGTGCCCCGCCCCCGTCGCCCGCGGGCCCCGAGCGCAGCGCCCGTGAGCGGGCTGCGGCCGACCCCGGCAGGTGCCGCCGGCGCCGCCGTCGCGCTCGCCGCCGGCGGCCTCTGGCTGCTGACCGGCGATGCCGCCCGGCACCGGCTGCCGGTGCTGGCCTGGTTCCTGCTGGTGGCCGGGGCCGGGCTCTTCCTGCCCGGGATCGCCAACCAGCTCACGATCAGCCGAGCCTATCTGGCCGCCGCCGGCTTCATCTATGCGCTGGCCCCCTCCGGCCTGGGCGCGCTGGCGGTCACCGTCGCCCTGGCGGGGCTGACCGATCTCACCGACGGCACGGTCGCCCGCCGTTTCGAGCAGCCGAGCCGGCTCGGAGGTGCCCTCGACCCGGTCGTGGACGGGCTCTTCTTCGGCGCGGTGGCCGCGGGCCTGGCCGCCTCCGGCGCCTACCCGCCGTGGCTGGCCGGGCTGGTGATCCTGCGCTACCTGCTGCCGGCGCTGGTGGGCGGCGGGCTGCTCCTGGCCGGGCGCCGGCCGGTCCTCCGCCACACCCTGCTGGGCCAGGTGTCCACCACCCTGATCGCGATCCTGATGGGCGGCCTGGCGCTGTTTCGAGGGCTGGGCCAGGACGCCTCTACGCTGCTGGCCGCCGGAGAGGTGGTGATCCCGCTGGCGACGCTGGCCACCTTCGCCAACCTCACCTGGGTCAACCGGGGGGCGATCCGCGGCTGGGGGCCGCAACCGAGCGGGTAGACTGGAGTGCGGCCGCGCTAGACGGGGAGCTGGCGGTTCCCTGCACCGGCAATCCGCCATAGCCGGGTCGAATTCCCTTCCGAGGTCTGGTGGCTCAGTACGGGCCGAGGTGGAAAGCATTGAAGGCCGGGACCTGCGCAGCTCGGGTCTCCGAACCCCGTCAGGTCCGGAAGGAAGCAGCGGTAAGGAGAGTCCCCGGGGGTGCCGTAGTCATCCGGGCCAGAGCTGGAAACCCCGGTGCCGCTGGGATGCCATGATCGACGAGGGGTGCGCGGTCACCTCCAACTTAAAGCTTTGATGTACCAGGCCCTCTACCGCAAGTACCGCTCCCAGACCTTCTCCGACCTCGTCGGCCAGGAGGCGACCTCGCGCGCACTACAGGGGACGATCGCGTCCGATCGGGTGGCCCACGCCTACCTGTTCTCGGGCACCCGGGGCACCGGCAAGACCACCAGTGCCAGGCTGCTGGCCAAGGCGATCAACTGCTCGGGCAGGGCTCCGGGCACCGCCGAGCCGTGCAACCGCTGCGAGTCCTGCCTGGCGGTGGGCAACGGGTCGGCCCTGGACCTGATCGAGATCGACGCCGCTTCCAATCGCGGCATCGACGAGATCCGCGACCTGCGCGAGAAGGTCAACCTGGCACCGGCTCTCGGGGGGCGCAAGGTGTACATCATCGACGAGGCCCACATGCTCACGACCGACGCCTTCAACGCTCTGCTGAAGACGCTGGAGGAGCCGCCCGCGCACGTGGTCTTCATCCTCTGCACCACCGAGGTCAACAAGGTGCCGCCGACCGTCCTGGGACGCTGCCAGCACTTCGTCTTCCGGCGCCACAGCGACGAGCAGATCGTGCTCCGCCTCATCCACATCGCCGAGCGCGAGCAGCTGGTGGTCGAGCCCGACGCCCTCCGGCTGATTGCCCGGGTGGCCCAGGGTTCCATGCGGGACGGGGTGGGGCTGCTCGACCAGCTGGTGCCGCTCGCCGGCGGGCCGATCACGCTGGACCTGGCGCGCGAGCTGCTGGGGATCGCCGACCCCTCCCAACTGGAGGCCCTGCTCGGGCTGGTGCTGACCGGGCAGGCCGGCGCCGCCCTGGCCGCGCTGGCCCGGATCTACGAGGCCGGCGGTGAGCTGCGCCAGGTGGTGCGCGGGCTGATGGAGCGCTCCCGGGACCTGATCGTGCAGGCCATTGACAGGCGGGATTCGGCCGCCCGGGACCGGCTGGCCACGATCCTCGATGCGCTCCTCCACCTCGACGGCGAGGTCCGCCGCCATGCCGAGCCGCGCTTCCTGGTGGAGGCGACGCTGGTCCGGCTGGCCGTCGGGACCGCGAGCCTTCCGCCACTCGCAGCCCCGGTCTCCGAGGCTCTGGCGGTCGTGGTTCCGGTGGCGGTTGCTCCGGCAGCGGTTGCTCCGGCAGCTCCGGCCCCGGTTTCCGTTGCCCCGGATGTCCCGGCCCCAGTGGCTCTGGCTCCAGATGCTCCGCGCCCCGTGGCTCCCGTGGCACCGGTGTCCGTTGCCCCGGCTCCCGCAGACCCCGACCGCGACGTCCCGGCCGGCCCGGCTCCGGTCCCCCCGCCCTCCGCTGTCCCGGTTTCCGCCGTGCCGCGACCGGCGTTCGCAAGCCCGGCGGCCGCCCCGGCCCGAGCGGTGGTGACCCCAGCCCCCGCTCCGGACGCCGAGCCGGTGCCGGTGGCGACGGCCCCTGGCCCCCCGGCCGGCCCGGCCGACCCCCCGCTGGAGGGGTGGCGGCGGGTGCTGGACGGCCTCAAGCCCCAGCTCCGCGCCTACTTCCGCGAGGCCCGGCCCGAGCTGGAGGGAAGCACGCTCGTTCTCTCGTTCCCTTACGGTTTTCACCACCGGATGGCGAGCGAGAACGAGGCCGCCATCACGCCGCTGGTGCGGGAGTGGCTGGGCGCCTCCGCCCGCGTCGACTTCCGGCTGGAGGAGGCCTCCGCCACCGTGGGGGCGGCCGCCACCAGCGCCCGGCCACCCGCCCCGGAGGAGGACGAGGTGGTGCAGGCGGCGGTGCGCCAGCTCGAAGGCCGGGTGACCCGGGTCAGGGAGACAAGGTGATGAACAACCCGATGAAGATGCTGAAGCAGGTCCAGCAGATGCAGGCCCGGATGGCCAAGGTCCAGGCCGAGCTGGAGGCCGAGCACGTGGGCGCGGCCGCGGGGGGAGGGGCGGTCAGGGCGGTCGTCACGGGCCAGCAGCACCTGGTCTCGGTGACGATCGACCCCGACGCGGCCGCGGACGTGGACCTGCTCCAGGACCTGGTCGTGGCCGCCGTCAACGAGGCCCTGGAGAAGTCTCGCGAGCTGGCGGCGCGGCGCCTGCAGGAGGTCAGCGCGGGCCTCGGCCTGCCGCCCGGCCTGGCCTAGCCTGCTCGTGTCCTGCGCTCCCGTCTCGCCGGGGCGCTAGCGCTTGCCCCAGCTCCCGGCCGCACTGGAGGAGCTGATCCAGGAGCTCTCGCGGCTGCCGGCGGTGGGGCCCAAGACGGCGCAGCGGCTGGCCTTCCACATCCTCCGCGCAGACCGCGACCGGGCGCAGGCGCTGGCTCGGGCCATCGTCGAGGTCAAGACCCGGATCGGTTACTGCGAGCGCTGCTGGAACATCGCTGAGGGTCCGCTCTGCGCCATCTGCGAGTCCGGTCGGCGCGATTCCAGCCTGATCTGCGTGGTCGAGAGCCCGCTCGACCTCCTGGCCGTCGAGCGCACGGCGGAGTACCAGGGCCTGTATCAGGTCCTGAACGGGGTCATCTCGCCAATCGACGGCGTGAGCCCGGATGACATCCACGTGCCTGCGCTTCTGGAGCGGGTGGCGGCCGGCGGCGTGGCCGAGGTGATCATCGCCACCGACGCCGATATCGAGGGCGAGGCCACCGCGGTCTACATTCACCGCGCCCTCAACCCCCTGGGGGTCCGGGTGACGCGGCCGGCGCACGGCCTGCCCGTGGGCGGCGACCTCGAGTACGCGGACGAGCTGACCCTGGCGCGGGCGATGAGCGGCCGCCATTCGTTCTGATGTAGAGTCCGTGGCTCGCGCCCGGCCGGTCCACTGCGGAGCGGCAGGCCCGAAGCCCGTGGGGAGGCCACCTGGCCGCCCACGACGGCAACCGGGCATGGAGGCGGTCCGGCTCGCATTGCGGTGCCCGGTCCGGCGAGAGTATGATGGCCGTTACGCCTCAGCCGAGAAAGGCTCTGTGCGCCCTCACCGGGGGTGGGGGAACGGCCGGGCGAACAGCACCTTGACAACTGAAGAGTGGGAAAGACTCTGAGAGTCGAAAGACTCAGGACGTAATGTCCAAAAGGGTTCTTCGTTTAGACGGAGAGTTTGATCCTGGCTCAGGGTTAACGCTGGCGGCGTGCTTAACACATGCAAGTCGAGCGAGGGCTTTCCTTTCGCAAGAGAGGGGAGTTCCTAGCGGCGAACGGGTGAGTAACACGTGGGCAACCTGTCCTTTTGTGGGGGATAACACCGAGAAATCGGTGCTAATACCGCATGAGTTCACCGATGGCATCTTCGGTGAGGAAAGCAGCAATGCGCGAGAGGGGGGGCCCGCGGCCTATCAGCTAGTCGGTGGGGTAACGGCCTACCGAGGCTTTGACGGGTAGCTGGTCTGAGAGGACGACCAGCCACACGGGGACTGAGACACGGCCCCGACTCCTACGGGAGGCAGCAGTGAGGAATCTTCCGCAATGGGCGCAAGCCTGACGGAGCAACGCCGCGTGTGGGATGAAGTCTCTCGGGATGTAAACCACTGTCGGAGGGGAAGAT
>JBBSHA010000164.1:0-5600 GCA_038253595.1 Candidatus Dormibacterales bacterium | reverse complement strand
GGCCACGGCCGGCCTGGCCGGGCTGCTCCTGCTCGGGCCCCGCATCGGTAAGTACACCCGGCGCCGGGTGCCCAACGCCATCCCCGGCCACAACATGCCGCTCGCCCAGCTCGGAGTGCTGATCCTGTGGTTCGGCTGGTTCGGCTTCAACCCCGGTTCGACGCTCAACGCCACCAACCTCCACTTCGCCGACGTTGTGGTGACCACCCAGCTGGCGGCGGCGGGCGGGGCGCTGGCCGCGCTGCTCGCCGTATACGCGCGGACCAAGACCCTGGACGTGGGCATGATCGGCAACGGCGCAATTGCGGCCCTGGTCGCCATCACAGCGCCCTCCGGCTATGTCGAGCCGTGGGCGGCGATCGTGATCGGGGCCGTGGCCGGACTGATCGTGGTGTTCGGGGTCTACGCCATCGAGAATTACCTGGACGACCCGGTCGGCGCCCTGCCCGCGCACGGCATGGCCGGGATCTGGGGCACGATCTCGTGCGGGCTCTTCGCGACCCCGGCGCTGGCCAAGTTCAACGGCACCGGCCAGGGCGGCCTCTTCTACACCGGCAGCCTGCACCAGCTGGGAGCCCAGGCGGTCGCGGTGACGGGCTGCTTCGTCACCGTGTTCGCCCTCAGCTTCGCGGTGTTCTGGGTGATCAAGCACACGGTCGGCCTGCGCGTCACGGCCCGCGAGGAGCTGGAGGGGCTGGACATCAGCGAGCACGGCATGTGGGGCTACCCCGAGAGCTTCATGCCGGTGCCCGGAGGCGTGTACCGTCCGGCCGAGTTCCCGACTGTCAACCCGGAGGAAGCGGCAGCTGCCCACAAGGGCCTGAGGGAGGGTTCCATCGCATGAAGATGGTCATGGCGATCATCCGCCACGAGCACCTGCAGGAGGTGCAGGACGTGCTCGACGAGTGCGGCGTTTCCGGGGTCACCGTGACCGAGGTCAAGGGCTGCGGCGCCCAGCGCGGTTACACCGAGCGCTACCGGGGCACGGCCGTCAACATCTCGCTCCGGCCCCGGCTCAAGGTCGAGGCGGCGATGCGGGCCGAGATCGTGGACCGGGTCGTCGACATGATGGCCCGGGCCGCCCGGACCGGCGAGGAGGGGGAGGTCGGCGACGGCAAGATCTTCGTCCTCGACCTGGAGCAGGCGGTGCGGATCCGGACCGGCGAGCGCGGGCCGGCCACCGTGCAGCACGCCGAACGCGCGCTCTGGGGCCACTGAGCGGGCTGAGCCGAACGCGGGGGCAGGCTTTCTGCCCCCGCTCGCCGGCCGCCGGCGGCGCCCGGGCCGGGGCTCAGCGACCAGCCCCGCCCCGGGTCAGGCCGGAAACAACCACTCCAGGGCGGCGAGGCCCTTCTCGAGGTAGCGGGAGCCTCCGGCGTCCAGGCCGTGGCGGAGGTCCTCGAGGACGCTGCAGCGGGCATAGAAGCCGGCGCGCTCCCGGAGGGCCGGGAGCTCGGCGCGGTCGCCGCTGTAGCAGCCCAAGACCGCCTCGGTCGCGGCCGGCCCCAGGTCGCGAAGGAGAAGACCGAGGTCGTACGCCGGGTCCACGAGCGCGGCCTCGCTCCAGTCGATGATCCCGGTAACGGTCAGGCCGGCCGGATCGACCAGGACGTGGTCGATGCCCAGGTCGTTGTGGGAGAACGCCAGAGCGGATCCCCGCTCAGGTGGTCGCTCGCCCAGGAACCGTTCCACCGGTCGCCGGAACCGGTCGGCCATGTCGCCCCTCAACGTCCGATAGAGGTCCCCGGCATCGGCCAGCCACCCGTCCAGAGGCTGGTCATCCGTGCTCGCCATGGCCCTGAGTGGCTCGGCCGGCGCGGAATGGAGCGCGCTCAGCAAGCCACCCAGCGCTGCGGCGACCGGCGGGGTGGCTGCCACGATCCCCGGCTCGGGGATGTCCAGAAGCGGGGTGCCGGGCAGGTACCGGTACGCCAGGCAGCCCTGCTCCGGCACCACGAGGACCGGCTCCGGGACGGGCAGAGCTGACAGCCCGGCCACCACGCCGAGAATGCGGGCCTCGCGCACGACCCGAGCCGCTCGGCCGGCCGCCGTGGGCTCCTTGCTGAAGCGCAGGATCAGCTCGCCGCTCACCACGTAGGCGATGTTTTCCAGGCCCTCGCCCAACAGCGCCACGGAGCCGGCCGCGTAGCCGGGGAGATGGGCCGCCAGCAGGCTTTGGATCTCGCCGGCGCGGTCGCCCGCCGATCCGCTCAGGCTGGAGCCTCGAGCCTGAGACGCTGCCGTCTCGGGCAGGTGCGCCTAGGCGGTGGTGTTCTTGGCGACGAAGTCCCTGACCCCGCCGGGGCCGGGATAGCCGACCAGGCGGTCCACCAGCTTGCCGCCCTGGAAGATGCCCAGGGTCGGAATGCCCATGACCCCATAGCGCATGGCGATGCCGGGGTTGGCGTCGACGTCGACCTTGCCGACCTTCAGCCTGTCCTGGTACTGGCCGGCGATCTCGTCGATGACCGGGCCCATCATCTTGCATGGGCCGCACCAATCCGCGTAGAAGTCGACCAGCACAGGACCGGCGGACTGGAGGACGTCCGTCTCGAACGACGCCTCCTCGAAACTCTTGAGGTTGCTCATGACAGCTGAAAGCGCCGAACCGGCCGCCGCATTCCCGGGCCTCGGCGGGCGCCCCGCCCCCATAATCGGGCCGGATGGCCTCGACTCCCCAGGCGATGACCCCCGCGGCTCCGGCCGCGCCGACGCTGCTGAGCCAGCTCGGAGATCGCCTCCTGGAGGCCGCCCCCGGCCTGATCACCTGGACGCTGCTGCTGGCGCCGGCCTGGATTCCGCTCCTCTTCGCCTCCGACGGCGCCTTCGCGGTCGCCATCGCGGTGCTGGTCTTCGATGTGTACTGGTTCTTCCGCTCTTTCATGGTCATCACCGGCGTCTGGTCCACCTACCTCAAGATGCGCCGGGACATGAAGGTGCACTGGCTGGTGCTCTGCCGGGAGCCGGTGCCCGAGGGCTGCCCGGACCCGCTCTCCTTCTATCACCTGAGCGTCATCCCCACCTACACCGAGCCGTACCACGTGCTGGAGAAGACCGTCCAGGCGATCGTGGATTCCGAGTACCCGAGGGAGCTGAAGCTGATCGGGATCATCACCCGGGTCGAGGACAAGCCGGGCTGGGTCAACGTGGAGCGGCTGCGACGCAAGTTCGGCGCCGAGGTGGCCGGCTTCTACCACATCAAGGACCCGATGGAGCCACCACTGGTGCCGGGCAAGTCGGCGGCCATGAACTTCGGCGGCCGGGACATGGTCAAGCGCCTGTCGGCGGAGGGCTACGACCTGAACCGGGTGCTCCTGACCGACCTCGACTCCGACTACCGGCTGCACCCCCAGTACTTCGGCTGGATCAGCTACCATCACGCGCGCACGGCGCTGCGCGACTTCTCGATCTGGCAGCCGGTGCCGCTCTTCCACAACAACATCTGGCAGGTGCCGACCGCCGTTCGGGTGATGTCCGCCAGCACCAGCCAGTGGCAGATGTTCCTGCACTCGCGCCCGCACCGCCTGGTGGCGTTCTCCTCCTACACCTGCAGCCTCCAGTTCGTGCACGAGGCCGGCTACTGGGACCGGGACGTGATCCCGGAGGACTCCCGCTTCTACTGGAAGGCCTTCTTCAAGTTCGGGGAGCGGTTCGCCGTGCGCTCGGTCTGGCTGCCGCTGTACGGGGACTCCCCGCAGTCGCGCGACTACGCCTCGACCCACCTCAGCCAGTACAACCAGATCAAGCGCTGGGCCTGGGGGATCACCGACGTACCGTACGTGCTGCGGCGCTTTTTCAAGCACCCCGAGATCCCGCTCGGGCTGCGCATCCGGCGCTTCTCCAACCTCTTCCTGAACCACCTCAACTGGATCTTCCTGCCCATCTTCCTGATGTTCGGAGCCTCGTTCCCGATCTGGGTCAGCGTCGACTTCTCGATCACCGACCTCGGCCAGAACCTGTTTGTCTACACCAGCACCATCCTCAGCACCACGATCTCCACGGTGGTGGTGCTGATCCTGCTCGAGCACCTGATGCTGCCGCCCAAGCCCGCCTCCTGGGGTCCCCTGCGCCGGGGCCTGACCTACCTCCAGTACTTCACCTACCCGGTCGTGGGCCTGACCCTGAGCGTGTTGCCGGCGCTGGAGGCGCACACCCGGCTCCTGCTCGGCAAGTACCTCGAGTACCGGGTCACGGAGAAGGTGTGAGCGGGGAGGCCGGGAACGGGGAGGCCGGGACCGGGTCCGAGGACCGGCTGGGCCGGCTCACCGTCGAGGTCCAGCAGGCCCTCCTGAGCCGGGACCGGGAGGCGGCCGAGCGGCTGCTGGGGGCGGGCTTCGTCTGGTCCGGGTCGGGCCTCGGGGTGCTGGACCGGCCGGGGTTCCTGGCGACCCTGGTGGAGCGGGCGGAGTGGGATGCGTTCCACTTCAGCAGTTGCCGCGCGACCCTGGCCGCGGGCAGCGGGGTGGTGGTCTCGGAGATGCGGCAGACCGGCCGCCTGGACGGCCGCGACATCGCCGGCGAGTATCTCTGCGTGGACGTCTGGGAGCCGGCCGGCCCCAGCTGGCTGCTCGCCGTCCGCTACGTCAGGCGCCTCGGCCCCGGGACCTGAACCCGCCGCCTCCGAGGCACCCGCCCGCCGCGCGGGCGCCGGTCAGCCGCCGGATATGCCGAGGACCGTCGCCCCGCTCAGCGCCCACGCGGTGAGCAGCACGATGAAGCCCAGGAAGAGGATCCAGCCGGTGCCCGTGATCACGTTGCGGCCGGGGGCGGGCCAGACCGCCCAGCCCAGGCGCCGGGCGATGCGGGTGCCGGCGATGTTGTCGATGAAGGGCCAGAGCAGGAGCGCGCCGGCCACCATCGGCGGGATCACCAGGGACATCAGCAGCTCGGGCCCCAGCTTCAGGAACTGGAAGAGGAAGAGGAAGTACCAGTCGGGGCGGGGGAGGACCACGGCGCGGGGGTTGGCCGAGGCGTCCAGCTTCAAGTTCTCGGCCACGAAGGCGGACAGGAGGCCGACCGTGACCACCATCAGGACCATGATGATGGGGTAGGGCCAGAAGTGGTCCGGGAAGAAGGGGTGGGTCTCGTCCTCGGGCATGTCGTCCGCCAGGTGGTGGCCGGCGGAGCCCATGAGGATCGGGAACAGGGCCAGGCCCAGCATCACCGGGTAGAGGATGTGGTCCGGCCCGATCGGCATCCGCTTGTACTCGGGCTCGAGGGTGTGGCCGCCCCCGTGGGCGTCGACCTCGATGATGGGGACCGCGGTGGTGGCCAGGGCGGCGCCCGGGCCCTCCTTCAGGTAGCCGTCCCAGCGGGTCGTCGGCACGCCATCGTTCGCTTCGCTCATCTCTCTACAGGGGCTCCGAGATTCCATGGGCGCGGATCAGCCGGAAATGAACGTACATCAGAAGTGTCACCAGCGCCGGCAGGATGAACACGTGGATGGTGAAGAAGCGCTGCAGCGTGCCCGGGCCCAGCGTGGGACCGCCCTGGGCGACCGACTCGATCAGGGGCCCCAGCAGTGGGGCCGAGGAGCCGATCCGGATCGTGACCAGGGTGGCGAAATAGGCCTTGGTGTCCCAGGGCAGCAGGTAGCCGGT